>JAHEIW010000141.1 GCA_024639185.1 Deltaproteobacteria bacterium
GTTATATTTAACGCGGCAACCAAACATATAATTCCATCACTTGATTTAAAAATCGAAACCAAAAAATATCTGGATGCATACAGGGGTGAAAGGGATTTGAATGAGCAGCATTTGGGATATTTTCAAGTATTATTCTGTATATTACGTCTCTTCACTGGGGGATTTATTTGGTCTCAGCCTCCTATCCAGAATGACCTAATTAATATTGTTTATGATTTTTCAAAAATACCTGTAGAAGTTCCAAGATAGGAATTCGGAGCTTCCACATTGGAAATTGCATTAAACTTTCTAACCAGCGGTTTCACAAAGGACCGCTCGTACCTCGCGGCCTGTGAACCGTAACGTTATGGATATAATAGCCATATAAATGTATTGATATTTATCTTGATCCGCTTTATCTTAATCCTATGAACAACCGTCCTGATTTTGAGTGGGATTCTGCCAAGGACATACTGAATAAAAAGAAACACGGCGCCTCATTTGCTTTAGCTCAGATTGCTTTCCTGGATCATAATCGTGTCATCTTAGAGGATTTGGAACACAGCGATGATGAAAAGCGATACTATTGCCTTGGCAGAGTTGCCGGTGGGGTTATGACCATACGATTTACCTACCGAAATTACAAAATCAGAATTATTGGCGCCGGATTCTGGCTGAAAGGAAAGAAAATATATGAAAAGGAAAATCAAATACACTGATGAACCTATCGGAAAGGTAAGGATAATTCCCGACTTCCTTCCTTCACCTGAAGAACTGGCTCTCAAAGATGAAACTGTTAAGGTTACCATTTCTCTGAGCAAAACCAGCGTCGACTTTTTTAAAAAGGAAGCCAAAAAATATAATACTCAGTATCAAAAAATGATTAGAAGACTACTAGACGAATACACTGCTCACCAACCATAATAAAACCATAAAAACCCAGTGGAGCTGATCCTGCTTCGTTAAAACTACGCAGAACAGATCCGGCGTCGTCAAGCAAAGCTTGACTATGCCGGGGCACTGCGGCCTGTAGCTTGTGCTTTATCGTAAAAGACGCTGCAGGCTCGATACTTATTTGGGCCGCAGCTCACTTCCCCGTTCGCTTACAATTCCAACCTTGACATTAAGACGTTTTAACAATATAACGTCATAGCTACTATAGGAGGTGATATTATGACAACTCAAACAAAACGCGCCACTGTATATTTTGACCCTAATCTTCACAAAGCCCTGCGACTAAAGGCTGTCGAAACTTCCCGATCCGTATCAGATCTTGTAAACGAAGCCGTCCGAAAGGCGCTTTCAGAGGATGCTGAAGATTTATTGGCATTTGAGGAAAGAGCAGATGAAAAACTGATTAGCTATGAGGAAATGGTCAAGAGGCTGAAAAAAGATGGCCGAATATAAGATCTTTTTCAAAAACTCAGTGGAGAAGGATTTTAAGGTAATTCCCAAAAAAGATTTGAAAAAAATCCTTGATCGCATCGAAACTCTTGCCGAAAATCCTCGTCCCCCAGGATGCGAGAAATTGACGGGCCAACAAAGGTATCGCCTTCGTCAAGGACGATATCGCATTTTATATTCTATACAAGATGATGAACTGACAGTCTGGGTTGTAAAAGTTGGTCACCGAAAAGATATTTATCGCTGAAGCGAACAAACCAGTGGAGCTGACCCGTCTTCGTTCTATCGAACTTCCGTCTTCGCATTAGCATGCTACGCCGTGACAGGTCGCCGCGGCACAGCGGCGTGTAGTTTGCGGGTTTATCGTAATATGCCATGCAGGCACGATACTTATTTGGGTCGCAGCTCACTTCAAACGTTAGACACACAACACAAAAATGAGTAATTTGCTATGGTGATACAAACTGTTCTGATTAGAGACGAGAAAGCCACTGATTTTGCCGTCATCTCCGCGGTAACTATCGCAGCATTCGAGACGATGGAGGTTAGTAATCACACTGAGCAATTCATCATTGCGGCGAAATTATTTGTGTTCATAAGCCACATTGCATCTATTGCGGAGATTAAAGATCCCGAGAAAGCTGTCTAATAAATTGCTGCAGCAGACGTGCCTGACTATCACGCGCCTTGCGTACGCAACCTGTCACTTTAATAGACGGCAAGTTCAACGTTGGGTTGTAAAAATATGCACGCTAACGAAAGGGGGAAGAAAACATGATCAAACTGCATGATAAGAACACTCAGGAATTAATAGGTGAGATTAATGAGAAACAGCTCCAATTCTTAATAGATGAACTCGTGGAAGAAGATAGTACAGACCAAGATTACTACATAAACCGAGATCAACTGGATCAATTTGAGAAAAAAGGAGGAGACGAGACGCTTATCCAGATGTTAAGGGATGCGCTGGGTACCAAAGACGACATGGACATCATCTGGACCAAATCATGAACCAATGACGCGCAGCTGGGGAAAACATAACCATGCATAGGAGGCGACTACGAGCAAGCAACTGCGCGTCCCGCACAGAGCGCCTCAATGCTGGCGTTGGGTATCCAATAAGGTGGACACAATTAATAATAGTATCGAAGTTGGGCTATTAGGATATAATCAGCAGACGCTTTGTAAACGATTCTGTGTTCATCGTTTATTCGGCAGGACCAATATCCAGACAGAGCATGTTTTAGCGGCTCGGGTTTGCCGATTCCTAATATTTAGTGCTATCGTCACGTATTGGGTATACGGGAACGCAGTAATGTGGTATCACGACACATATATTGAACCAGATGTTTCTGCAGCCGAAGCAGACGCTGTCTTGTTGTGGATTCAGGTCCCGACTGCGTTGGTCAGTTGGATAGTTGGCGGAGTTTTCGTTCGAAAGGTTCTCCGATATTCTGAACAGCCAAAATGACAACGACCTCGAATATTCCGATTTACATTTATTGATGTAAATGCCTCGATGTTTATTCAACCTGGGCTTAATATAGTATTAGAAGAATATGAGAAGTACAAATATAATCAGAACCCATCTCAAAAATAGTAGATCACGCTCAGGGGCGCGACGTAAACCGATTCTAAATGCGTGCGTACGAGCATACACGTTAGTATTCGAGTATTTTGAATCGGTTTGATGCACACCTTAGCGTTCTCCTACCCTTAAAGGTCGTTGCGCCATTATAGTCGATACGGAAGCACAGGTTAGATATGGCCTGGGCCGCATGCTTTCCGCCTTCGGGGAAATGCGAAACTTAGACTTTGAAGTATTTCATGATGAGGACAAAGCGTATGCCTGGATAGAAAGCCCAATAATATAGATACGGAAATTTAAAGAGTTGAACACTATTCAACAATGTTAGGCATCATCAATTCCCGATACGCCGGGTGGCGTCCTTCTCGAAAGTTCGTTTTGAAGCGCAGCCATAGGTGGTGGGCTATTGCGGCGGGAGCGATGCTGTCAGCGTGCGTGGCTCCGGCTACACCCCAATCGCCTCCAGCGGATCGCAGTGACCCGGTATAACGCCGCGCCCAGGGTTGTACTTCAGACAGGCCCCCGGCGACGAAGCTGATGTTCCTGTCGAACCGACCTGGGGGGGCGCGGGCTGGAAACTACGACCTTTTCGAGGCTGACCTCGACGGTGCCAGTGTGCGCCGCCTGACGGACTTTCCCTTGTACTCGATTCGTTGGTTCGACCGCGATCCCACCACCGGCCGTATAGTCGTCGCTGCGTCAAGCGGCGGAGACCTCACGATTGGCCCTTCGGGCGGCCATGGAGCTGCCGAGGGTGGCGAGCAAGCAGTTGCGATTCTGGAGGGGGCGCAGATGCGATTCATAGTCGAATCAAACCACTCGCTAATCCTGCGGTTTGGCCGCTGATGCGAGGCGTTAGATCTATCCTTTCTCAAAAACCAAATGGAGAATAAAGTGAGTAAAAAATTGACGATTGTAGCGAGAATTGAGGCTAACAGTGACAAAATCGAATGGGTGAAAGCGGAGCTGCTAAAACTAATCGAACCAACCCTGAAAGAGGCTGGCTGCATTCAGTATGACTTACATCAGGACAACGAGAATCCAGCAATGTTCATGTTCTACGAAAATTGGGAAAGCCGCGAGCTTTGGCAGGAGCACATGAACAATGCTCACCTTGCTGAGTATATGAAGGCCACTGCAGGTGCGGTTGCGTCATTTACATTAAATGAAATGACAAAGTTTTAAGGACTTAACAAATCGATCGAGGTAAATTCGAAACGCTGCGCTTTTTCATATCACCTCAACTCAGATATTACGCAAGGCTGTTAACCATGAAACTAGGACCAGATCAAATATTTAAATCTGTTGGGCAACTTGCATTGGGATTAATCGTTTTCGGAATTATATTTTTCCTCTTTATACATTGGTATGCAAGGGGCTATAAAAAGTATGTCATTTATGTTCAGGTTAACAGCGAAGTTGTTTTTAATAATAACTTAAACTCGGCGGACCCCCGGATATTGGATTATGGGCGAACAATTAAAACGGAAATATTCGATATTGATAAAAATATAGATAACGGCGATGGCCCCGATGCAGGCAAATTAAGATGGTATGTCTGCGGCGGCATAGATTGTGATGAAGGTTGGGAAAGCCGTTTTATTATGAAAGAATAAAGCATAATAAATCAGGCACGCAGCTTAGCCGACACATTTGTGTTTTAAAAGGGTGTCGCAATTTGCAACCGGCTTAAAGTAAAAATTGGCCATTTTTGTCCGTATGAACACGAACCGCATCTAAGTAATTAACAACCGCAGCAAAAAAGGAGGCAGACAATGAAAGCCGTTGCCTATAAAACCCCGGGTCCAATTGACCGCGAAGATTCCCTGGTGGACATCACTTTAGAAAAACCGGCAACCGAAGACCGCGATCTGCTCGTCAAGATCATGGCCGTTTCGGTAAACCCCGTGGACACAAAAGTGCGCATGGGTATGCAGCCGGAAGGAAGTGAATGGCGCGTACTTGGATGGGACGCCGCCGGCGCTGTCGATGCCGTCGGACCTGCCGTACAGGATTTCAAACCGGGCGATCAGGTTTTTTATGCCGGTTCCATCGTGAGGCCGGGCACCAACAGCGAATACCACCTTGTCGATGAACGCATCGTTGGGCGCAAACCCTCCAGCCTGAACAATGCCGAGGCCGCAGCGCTCCCACTTACGTCGATCACCGCGTGGGAAATGCTGTTTGACCGTCTGGAAGTGAAACGCCCGACCCAACAGGGTGGAGACATAATTTTGATTATTGGTGGCGCAGGCGGCGTAGGCTCGATTACCATCCAGCTTCTACGGGAATTGACCGATCTGACGATTATCGCTACTGCCTCGCGTCCTGAAACGCAGGATTGGGTGCGCGAATGCGGGGCCCATCACGTGATCGATCACCGCCTGCCCCTGACGCCCCAGGTTGAAGCTCTGGGGCTCGGCGCGCCCGGTTTTGTGTTCTCAACCACCCAGACCGACAAACACTATGCTGACATCGTCGAACTGATTGCGCCGCAGGGTCGTTTCGGCCTGATCGACGACCCGGAAGTGCTTGACGTCATGCCGTTGAAGCTCAAAGCCGTGTCACTTCATTGGGAACTGATGTTTACCCGTTCGCTCTTTGGCACGCCGGATATGGCGGAACAGGGCGAGCTGTTGAATGAAGTGGCCGCGCTGGTGGATGCCGGGCGCATCCGCTCTACCGCCACCGAAGTTGCGGGTAAGATCGATGCCGCCACTCTGCGCGCGGTGCATACACAGATCGAAACCGGCACTGTGCGCGGCAAGATTGTACTCGAAGGGTTCTGATGCATTTAACGTTGGTCCGGCCGGACTCACCCGTGACCTGAGCATATGTTGCATAACAAGGACATGAAGATGGATGGGCTATAGCCTGCGACTTTCCGAAACCTTGCAAATATGCGACTGAAGGGCCCTTTTAATCTAACGGGGTTTTACCCGGGCGCCAGTTGTGCCTGACGTATTGGGCCTCAAAAAGGTGGGGGCATTTAATGACTGACCATAAGAATTATCCGATCTCGTTTGCTGAAGTGCTCAAAGCCAGAAGTGTGGTGTATAAACATCTGATACCAACAGGCCTAACGCCATACGAAAATTTATCATCATTGATAAATGCCAGGGTTTTTGTGAAACACGAAAACCACAATCCAACAGGCACCTTCAAAATTCGTGGTGGTATCAATCTCATGCACCATTTAAGGGATTCCAATATTGAAGGCGTGATTACATTTTCAACAGGAAATCATGGCCTTTCTATTGCACAATCAGCCGCATCATTTGACCTTAAGGCAACAGTAGTTGTTCCGGAAAACAACAATCCGGTAAAAAATAGAAGTATAAAATTGGCAGGCGCCACCCTGATTGAAGCAGGCCAAACTTTTGAAGAGGCTTCACTGGTTGTTGAAAAGCTTGTAAAGGAACAATCTCTTTACTATGTGCATCCGGCGAATGAACCCCATCTGATAAACGGGGTTGGCACAGAGTTCGTGGAAATTATCGAAGCGGAGCCTGAATTGGACGCAGTGATTTTACCAATCGGCGCAGGTAGTGAGGCAGCAGCAGCCACTGTCGTACTTAAAACAATCAATCCCGATATTCAGATTTTTGCGGTACAGGCAAAATCTTCCAGTGCTGCTTTCCAATCATGGAAAGCTGGAAAGATGGTATCCTCTGAAAATCACACTTTTGCTGGCGGCGTTGCAACTGGTATTGCGTATCAAACACCTTTTGAGATCTACAAAGATAACTTAACGGACTTTGTTGTATTGTCTGAAGAAGAAATTTATGAAGGCATTTCATTGGCCGGTTATTACACACACAATTTGCTTGAAGGCGCCGGTGCTGCATCCATTATGGCGGCCATAAAATTAAAACCCCAGCTAAGCGGGAAAAAGGTCACTCTTCAATTTAGCGGCTGCAATGCATCCCCTGAAGAAATTAAAAAGGCATACGCTCTTCAATCATTTACAGAAGGATGGGTGGCGAAATAAAATATAACAAAACAAATGCACTCAAACGGCAAAAAGCGTTTTGCCTTCGTTGCCCTGTTTTCTGCTGCCGGTGATCTGCGGCGTTATATGGTGCTTGCGATAACCAATAGCAATGTGATTTGCTAGGGGAAAAAAGATTGTTGATGCAAAGGTCGAGGCGGCGTTTAATGTGTATCCTCCAGTGATACGAAAAAAGCTGATGCAGCTTCGCAGGCTTATATTTGATATGGCGCATAAAACAGGAGGTGTGGGTGAATTAGAGGAAACACTGAAGTGGGGGCAACCAAGCTACCTGACTAAAAAGTCAAAAACCGGAAGTACAATTCGAATCGGCCGGGAGAAAAAAACTGAAGGGGATTATGCAATTTATTTCAAATGCCAAACATCACTGGTGGCAACGTTTAAAGAACTCTACAAAAATAAATTTCGATACGAAGGAAATCGAGCGATTCTTTTTGATGTTAATGATAAAATTCCAGTCCGTGAACTCAGACACTGTATTGAGATGGCGCTCACTTACCATTTAAATAAGAAAAATCGAAATAAAAAGCGAAATAGCAAAAGGCAAATAGCCAGTGGCGCCGGTCCGGCGCCGTCAAGCAAAGCTTAACTATGCCGCGACTCGCCCGCCGTCGCTTAAAAGCTTCCGTCTTTGCTGTAACACGCTTCGCAGGGCATAATGGTGGACAAGTCGCCGCGGCAGGCTGTGAGCGACTCCGCGGTTACCTGAAAAGGCCATGCAGAGCTGAAATATTTCAGACACGCAGCTTTGCCGAAGGAATAGGTGCCGGAAAATGGGATATCACATAGCTATATTGAGAACACTCAAAGGGAAGCCAGATCCGATTTCCATGGATGAGGTCGCTACTGCCATCAAAAACTTATCTAAATTCGAACTCAGTGGCCAAAACCTATTAAAGACCGGTATATATTGTTTTTTCTCATATTGTTAGGTTTCTTCCATCTCATGGGATGGCTAAATTGAACGCCCCTCACATGGCACTGTCCTCGGGCAGGGTGCTCGCTGCGCGCGCATTTTGCCGCTGAACGCAGCTTTATAGTGGTTGTCAAAAAAACGTTCCGATTGCGTAACACTTTTTTGCTACAACACTTATACCGTCATCCTTTTTTTGCGTTATTCCGAACATTAATTTGACAGGCAGTATGTACTAATGGATTTATGAAAAACAGGGACAATACAAATTTTGTCTGTGTGTTGAAGACCGGGAAATTATTTGAGCATGATATCGCTTCAAATGCTCTCAAAGAAAAAGAGATACCATTCTACAAACAACTTGAAACTTCAAGCGGACTTCGATTGGCCATGCCTTTTCAACCTTCAATGGGGCCTGGCACCTGGTACAATATTTTAGTTCATCCTCAATTTGCAGATGAAGCCAAAGCTATTATAAATGATCTGCCAATCGATAGCTCTAATGATCCCGATGTCTGGCATTTCGGACCAAATAAGAAGATTAAAAAGGCCTGGAAAATTTTTATCTGGTTCATTTTGCTGGTTGGATTTCTTTATTTGTTTTTTGGATTAATTAAAAATCTTGTTTAAAAGTTAACAACCGGTTGCAGCTTATGCCCAATGCATTGACTCTGCAGACGAGGATCTCGTCAATTTCGCCCAATCGCTGGGAGAGGATTTTCTTATCTGCGACCTTCGCAACCCCCGGGTGGGCGACGGCTTCTCCTGGGG
>JAHEIW010000390.1 GCA_024639185.1 Deltaproteobacteria bacterium
TTGCCCGTCTCGAAAAAGAGATGATCATCGATGCCCTTAAGAACACCAGAGGCAACATCACCGCAGCCACTGAAATTCTCAATACGACCGTCAGGAAATTTGCCTACAAGGCGCAGAAATACGGCGTAGATTACAAATCCTACCGCTAAAACTGCTTTCATAAGCTTCATCTTTTGTCCGCTGACGGTGTTATAAAATGATTCAAAATGCTCGCGTACTAGCGTGTACGCTCCGCTTTTGAATCAATTTACGCCGTGTCCGCGAACAAAATCTAAACCCTCTGAAACCAGTTTAGGTAAATTTTTAATCGAACAAAAAAAGCCCCGCCGCTGAAGGCGGGGCTGCAATCGTCTTCGGGCTCAACCGGAAACGGGCTAACCGGCGCAACCGTATTTAAATATCATAATACAGAAAAAATTCATGCGGATGCGGCCGCAGCTTGACGTCGTTGATTTCATTTTCGGTTTTATATTCAATCCACATGTCAATCGCATCCTGGGTAAACACATCGCCCTTCAATAAAAATTCCGGATCGGCTTTCAAAGCGTCAATGGCCTCATCCAGTGAGCCAGGCGCGGATGGGATTTCAGCCAGTTCCTCGGGCGGCAGATTGTAGATATCTTTATCGAGCGGATCGCCCGGGTCGATTTTATTCTGGATGCCGTCGATGACGGCCATCAGCATGGCTGAAAATGCCAGATAGCCGTTGCAGGAGGGATCCGGGGTTCTAAACTCGATGCGTTTGGCTTTTGGCGAGTCCGAATACATCGGGATGCGGACCGCAGCGCTGCGATTACGGCTGGAATAAGCCAGGTTGACAGGGGCTTCAAAACCCGGCACCAGTCGTTTATAAGAGTTGGTGGTCGGGTTGGTAAAGGCGGTCAACGCGCGGCAATGCTTGAGGATGCCACCGATGCCGTACAGCGCTTCCTGGGATACGCCGGCATATTTATCGCCGGCAAACAGCGGTTGATCGCCTTTCCAGATGCTAATGTGGGTGTGCATGCCGGTACCGTTGTCTTCAAACAGCGGCTTGGGCATAAACGTGACGGTATGATTGTGGCGATAGGCCACATTTTTGAGCACATATTTAAACCACATGAGCTGATCTGACATCTGTAGCAGGGGTTTGAAGCGCATGTCGATTTCGGCCTGACCGGCGGTGGCCACCTCGTGATGCTGTGCCTCGACTTCAATGCCCAGATTCTCCAGGGTCAGCAGCATCTCGGTACGCAGGTCCTGGAATTTGTCCATGGGCGGCACCGGAAAATAGCCTTCTTTATGGCGCGGTTTATACCCCAGGTTGGGTCCTTCATCCCGGCCGGTGTTCCAGTTGCCCTCAACGGAGTCGATTTCATAAAAGGCGGCGTAGCGGGTGGATTCGAAACGAATATCATCAAAAATAAAAAATTCGGCTTCCGGGCCAAAATAAGCGACATCGCCGATGCCGCTGCTTTTTAGAAAAGCGTCTGCTTTTTGTGCAATGTTGCGCGGATCGCGTGAATAGGGCTCGCGGGTGACCGGATCCACAATGTTGCAGATCAGCACCAGAGTCGGGGCTTCATAAAATGGATCCATTTTGGCGGTCGCCGCATCGGGGACCACCAGCATGTCACTGGCATGAATCGGCTGCCAGCCGCGAATACTGGAGCCGTCAAAGCCAAAACCGTCCTCAAAACTGGATTCTTCCAGTTCACTGATCGGAACCGTAAAATGTTGCCATAGTCCCGGAAAGTCCATAAACCGGAGATCGACGACTTTCGCGCCGTTTTCTTTTGCCATGTCCAATACATCTTTGGGTGTCATTAGATCATTCCTCCTTTGTATATTTAATATTTAAATTATTAGCTAATTTTATATGGATTATTTGTTATCTTAAAAATATGGTGTAATCATTTCAGGTTGTCCGGTTGGGCCCGTTGAAATCGGAATAATGTCTGTTCCTCTTTCCCACCGGCTAACGGACCTATGGGCTCAACCCATATTTGCGTTAACGTTTTCTTCTTTGTTTTGCCCTATGCGCCATGCCCCATGCGCTATGCGTTACAATGCATCTGGACCGGTCTCACCCGTCCGCACCCTCAGTGCCTGCTCGACCGGCACCACGAATATTTTTCCGTCTCCGATTTTGCCGGTATTGGCGGCCTCCCGTATGGTTTCGACGACCTGGTCGGCCTGGTCGGCATCGGTTACGATCTCGATTTTGATTTTGGGTATAAAATCAACGGCGTATTCGGCACCGCGGTATATTTCCTTATGGCCTTTCTGACGCCCGTAGCCTTTGACTTCGGAAACGGTCATCCCCTGGATGCCGATGTTATTCAGGGCCTCTTTGACGTCATCGAGTTTAAAAGG
>JAHEIW010000391.1 GCA_024639185.1 Deltaproteobacteria bacterium
TGGCGCTCACTTGCTGGCGGCCTGTCGTCGCAACCTCAATGTGACCCTGCTGGTTTTAAACAACTTTAATTTCGGCATGACCGGAGGCCAGTACTCCGCCACCACACCACCGGAAGCTCAGCTGGGTTCGGGATTTCTGTCTGCCCTCGAGCGCCCGCTGGATATCGGTGAAGTCGCGCGATGCGCCGGTGCGCCGTATGTCCGGCGATGCTCGGGATACCAGAAAGAATTAGCATCCTTAATCCAGGAAGCCATTGAATATGAAGGCTTTGCATTGATGGACATCTGGGGAATATGTCCCGGTCGCTACACCAAAAAAAATCGACTGACGCCCGGAATGATCGATGAAGTCCTGGCCCAACGGCCGCCGCTGGATGGCGTCGTTCCTGAAAATGAACGCCCGGAATACGGGCAACACTATCGCCGACTGGCAGCCGGGCAAAAAATAGTTTCCGCGCCGGCTGTTATCGAAGCCCAATTCAAAGCGCCCCGGTCCGGTCGACAGGCGGTCATATTACTCGGCAGCGCCGGACAGCGGGTCATCACCGCCGGCGAACTCCTGTGCATCGCCGGATTGACAGCCGGGATGCACACAACCCAGAAAAACGAATATAACATAACCGTACTCAGAGGCCCCTCCATTAGCGAGCTTATTTTATCACCGCGGGAGATTGACTTTACCGGAATCGAGAAACCAAACGTGGTCGTGGCACTGGATCAGGAAGGCGTCGACCGGCGCCGGGACCTATTTGAGCGCCTCACAAAAAAATCCCTCATCTTACAGATCGGCGGCGTCAGCCTACCGGACAGCAAGGCCCGTATCCATCAGGTCGAATTAAAAGACCGGGGTATCAAACGCCCGGACTGGGCCCTTGCGTCACTGGCGGTGCTGGCCAGGCTGAAACAGGTCATAACGCCGCAAATGCTGGAAGCGGCCTTAAAGATCAAATTTAAAGGTAAGGCGCTGGATGCTTCTCTAAAACTCATCCATCAAATCACAACACAGCCATCAGTCATTTGAGGTGGTTTTATTTAGGATCTTGACCACATCAAACTCCCCATCCTCCCAGATAAACACCTTGTCCTTATCAGGCTGACAGCGCTCGAAGGCGCTTTTAACCATGGTGTCAAGCCAGCTTAAAAAACGGGTGGCGGCCCGGGGCGATAGGACACATTTAAGCCAGATAAACGCGCCGCTCAGCCGTGTAATGCGTTGTTGTTTATCGAATGCCGGCAGACCTGCTTTTTGGGCGGCCCGCCAGTAGTAGCCATAGGTGGTTATAATCAGGAGCATGGCTGCCCCCCGGGCCCGTGAAATTGGTGCGGCCGGGATGGCATTAAAAAATGGTGGAAACATGCGAAATCCACGCAGGGCTCTTAGAACCAGCTGAGCACGAACGTCCCGGATACCTTGCTCACGGCGGGAGTCTTCGGTGCCGGGCAACTGCGGATGGTAGAAAATGCCGCGTCTGACATCTTTTTCAAGATCACGTGTAATATTGGCCAGCTGGATCACTTCTCCCACCACAGCGCACTGACGCAAGCGGTCTTCGCCAATTTGCGGTGAAAGCCGCTGATCCAGCCGTTGCATTTCATCTGCAAAAAGGATCGGCGTGCCGAGCACATGCCAGCAATAGCGCGAAAGCTGCCCCGGTGTTTGCAGGGCACCGTCCTGTTTTTTAAAAATGCGGCTGGCCCAGATCATGCCTTCCCCCATGCGCCGCACAAGCCGACAAATGGTCGCCCGCTGTAAATATGTCAGCCGGTGAAAATGATGATCGACAAAGGCTGCGCGGTTCACGAGCAGCACATGCGTCCTTTCCTGTGCATCCGCAGCAAGGGCGGAGTCAAGGACCGGGGCTGGCTTTAGGTCGCCAGGGTTATCAAACCGGCTGATAAAGCGTTTTAAGGCTGATTCCTTTTGCGGCAAGGTGGGTAAAAGATCTTCGTAGGTGTCAAGCATACGGCAGTATAGATAAGCAATTGCCAGAGCACGCCGCATGCGCGGTGGCAGGAAGACGATCACAAAGGAAAAAGTGCGCGCCGCATGCGGTAGAATCCGCCACAAAAACTGCTCGGGATCATTGATCTGACTCAGTTTGGCCAGCCGGGGCTTTCTACGGTTGGCCAGTAAATTGGTGAAAATGGGACCTAACACTGCGGCCTCTTTGGTAGATTAGATCGACTGAAAAAGGATATGTAATCACGAAGGCACAAAAAGGGCAAAGCACGAAATAGGAAAGCAAAAATTGGGTGCATTTTATTTTCGTGATATCGTGGTTATAAGAAAGTTGCGCTAAAATAAAAGGCCCGAACGGCATCGTCAGTCGGGCCTTTAATCAAATCTTGCGGG
>JAHEIW010000392.1 GCA_024639185.1 Deltaproteobacteria bacterium
CAGACATCGTTATTTAGAACCAAAAATTAGCCAATTTTTTTGACACTGATTATTTCAATGGGCTGTCGCCCACTTCAACAACGAGCGATTTGCCTACTGGCGTTAGCGCCCCTAAACTGGTTAATTTTCGGCAAAGCTGTTCCTGAGCCGCCCGGCGGCTGGGTTGTTCAAGAGGCTCAAGGCGTACCGTGACGGTGTGCTTTTCACTTTTCACCCAGCCTTGACAATTGGTAATGGCGTAGAACAAATCTACGTATTCATTTTTGTTCTCATAATACGGCAATAGCCACTCGACCATTTGTTTGCGGGCATTCCAAACCGAGCTGGTTACAAAATCAAACAGGTTCTTACTTTCATTGCAGATACGCTTAAAACAACGGTAGTCTTCCAGTGAGCTAATATCGATCTTTTCGGGTGTTTGTTTTATCTGCCGTTTCAGCTCGGCAATTTCAGCTTCCTGATGCTCTATTTTGTGCTTTAAGCGATGATGAACGCTGTTTTGGCGGATACTGCCGTCTTTATTGAAGACTTCTTTGCTCTTTGAAAACTTTTTGTAGCTTTTGTTCAGCTGTGTTTTCAACCTTGCTAACATCGCCTGGCTTTGTTTGTACTGGGGATTGGTAATTTCCTGCTTTTCACTGTCAACTATTTCAAATCCAGGCTGATAGTGCAGCGGATGTTTATCGGCCAGATGCTTGAAGGTATTCTCCGAAGCTGCCCAGCGGCTTAAAATCGCCAACGCACAATCCTGGGTGCTCAGCTTATCTGTAGGTACACCGGCCAGAGCACTGGTTCTGCGGTTGCTGGTTACATTCCAGATGTAGATACGCCTTAATGTAAATTTTTCGCCACTGCCATCTTCAAGTTTGTGGGTAAAGGTTTTTTGACCTTCAAAAATGCGATACGTCTTGGCGTTAAACTCAAAGGACTCAGTGAACATCTCGGGGGCAAAAGCGTCGAGTTTGTCAGTATCAATATACTTCTCCCAGGTCACAAAACACACCTGGTTTTCAAGCAGGGTATGGAAATACTCACTTCCATAACCTTCACGGTCAAAAATCTGCACCGGTGTCTGTATCAACTCATCTTGCCACCGTTTGTTCAAGTTGACAATGTAGCCGCGCAGATCGCCCTTGCCTTCCTGGATCTCAAAGTCCACAATGCGGCCACTGCTGTCACTGGTTACCAGATTGGTACGACCCGCAACTGGCATGCGCCGCTGAGTATTGTAACCCGAGTGCACCTTTTCTTTGCCGGTATAGGGCAGAAGATGCCCGTCGGTAAACCACAACCACATGCCAACAAGGCCCGCGCGCAGCTGATGGCAGAAAAAGTCTTTAAGCAACTGGGCTGAGATTTTTTTCTCAGATACATCATGAAGCCATCGGCGCACCCTGAGCTTGGAGGGCACGCGTTTAATCCCCAGTACCAGTCCAGCTTCGCGCTTGCGAATGTTTTTCAGCTGTTCAATGGAGCGGATATTGTAGGCCGCCATTAAAATAAATATCATAAATACCTTGTACTTCGCCCCACAATATTCCATGACCATCTTCAGCCAATTGTTTTCAGAGATCAAGGCGATCAGGTACATAAATACTCCGGCATAGCGGGTGGTTTCCCAGTTATGTTGTTCACTGAAGGGTTGATCTTGTGCAGCTAGTGGCACCGTGGTCAAAGGCAGTTCAAGTTGGCTGCTGACAGTTTCGCGCTGCTGTTTGTGGATCTGCTCCACCTGCCTTGCTTTGTTGCCCGTCGATCGGCGACTGGAATGTCGCCGGCGCTGCTCGCGAAGGCTTTTGCTTCGTGATGGCGAATAGTTGTGGATTAACCCCTCAAGACCAAAATACTTGTTTATTTCAATGTAGTTATGCACCGTCTGGCGGGTGATACCTAGTGCTGCGGCCAGTGCTTTTTTTTCGGCGCCCATCTCAACGGCTTGCACAACTAAAAGCTTTTTAGCTACTTTATCGGAAAGCTCGATAATTTTCACCATCGTGTTGTTATGATAAAGAGCAGCCTTTGCAGGCGTAGTATCACTAAATTTAAGATAGAGCCGATAGCCGATAGACTTTATATTTTTATCTTGGGGCTCAACATCTTTGAAGATAACGCTTTGTTTCATGATAACCTCGCTGCGAATACTTTGATAAACACACGGTTATCATGGACAGATTTTTTATTCAATAAATATTTACACAATATACTATTTATGACAATTTATTTAGTTGTTTAGAATTGTATATGTTAAATTTACTTGTAAGGGCTGAGTTAAATTATTTTGCGAAATTACTCCTAGACGTGTAAATTCAGCCTTTCTTGGACCAAACAAAAAACTGAAATCCGAGATCTG
>JAHEIW010000393.1 GCA_024639185.1 Deltaproteobacteria bacterium
GTAGCGCGATCTTCAACAACTCACTGTCCTCGCCGGCGGTGAAATCCAGATTTAAAATATCACCGGCATCCAGTTCAAATCGAAAATAATCCTGCCGATCCTCTCCGGAAAGCGTTCCGGTAAAAACGCCGGAGGAAATCTCGATGCCCTGATTGAAAGAATCATTGGGCTCTGTTTCGGTAGACGCGGTTTGATCGCTGCCGCGTATTGGCCTCAACGGGCCGGCATCGGACCGACGATTTATGAATGATCGCATGCGATTCTGGAACTGCTCCGAGATGGCCGCCAGATCCTTTATATTTTGCTCAATGGTCCCTAGTCTTGAATTTACGATATCATAGCGTTGCTGTTGCCTGGCAAACTGTGTTTCGGCTATCTGATGCGACAAGCGATCGATGCTTTGCTCATATTGGCGAAAATCGTCCTGGCACTTTAGAAAATCATCGAAAACAATCTTATCATCCTGAAATAAAATACAGCAGGTTTTAAGATCGGCGGTCAGTTGATCCGCCTGTGTCAGAAGCTTTTGAAACTGATCTCCGTTTATAAGGGTGTCACCCTTTTTCTTCAGAATATGTATTTTTTCGGTAAGGCTGACAGTCGTCTGATCAAAAACGCTGGCGCAGGGGTCGGGTTCAGGCTTCAAATTGAGATACGTGAGATAACCGAGTGCAACGAGGACAAGCAGACCAACTGCAACGATAACTCGCTTTTTCATTTTATTTCCCCGGAATCGATTCGAAAGCTGGTGCTCAAGTCAATCATCTAACGGCATATAAGCAATTATTATACCACAGCCATTCACAAATTGTCCCTGGAAAAAATAAAGGCCTGCCGGGATCACTGCCGGCCCTGCTGTTTAATGGCCAGCTTCCGAAGATAGGCCGACAGGCGGCGCAAACTTTCAGGTGCGTCCAGCTCGTTAAAGGATAGGGTTTGCTTGTCTTTTTTTGATGTAATTTTCAGCAAGCAGGCAAAATCGTCTGGTATGCGGCGGGATCCGACGGAAACTTGTTCCGGGTCCAGCTTGAGAACGCGGGCTGCATCGATCAAATCCAGAATCTTTTTGGACTCGTCCGCCGGCAATGCATCGGTTTCGCATTGGTAGAACAGACGCAGCCCGCCATATCCACCGGTGCATTTATACTCGATGCGCATATTTATCTCCGTTTTTATCAGAAGACAGATTACAGAGGCCAGAAGTCAGAATATTGCAAACACATGACCGTCTGAAAATCCTATAAAAGTAGCACCGTATATTTCCATCTGTCCTCTGTCTTCTGACATCTGTCATCTGACAATAGAACCTTGAACCTATATTGGCAGCCCCACATCTCTGAAAGCCGCCCTCGCCTGCTGTGTTGAACCAACAGGCACCTGTTTTTGCCGGGTCAGGATCCTGGCCGAATCAACAATAACGTCGACCGCATCATTAAATTTGGCTGTCGTCCACAGCTTCTGGAGTGCATGGTACCAGATCAGCGTGGCTTTATCGGTGCCGATTTCCATGGCGACCCGATAAAAGGCGCGGTTGGGGATACCGCTGTTGATGTGTACCCCCTGGTTGTCATCATCGCCCGTATAGTAGTCGTTCATGTGCGCCGGTTGGGGATCTTTTCCGAGAAGTTTATTGTCGTAAGCCGTGCCCGGTGCCTGCATGGAACGCAGCGCCTCGCCGTAAAGGTCCGGCCCCATGATCTCGTCGCCCACCAGCCAGTCCGCCTGACCGGCATCCTGTTTGAGGACGTGCTGAGTGATGGCGCTGCCGAAAACATCTGAAAAATGTTCGTTCAATGCACCGGACTGACTGAAATACTCTAAATCGGCGCTAAACTGGGTGACGCCATGCGCCAACTCATGCGCCACAACCTCCAGCGAGCGGGTAAAACTGATAAATATTTCACCATCGCCGTCACCAAAGGTCATTTCATCCCCGTCCCAGAAGGCATTCATGTATTCCTGTCCGAAATGCACATTGAGAATCAAATCCATCCCCTTGTTATCAATGGAATTGCGCTTGAGCACTTTGCTGAAATAGTCGCGCACATTGCCTGCATATTTGTATACGATATCGACATCTTTGTCACCGGTAGCCTTTTTGCTTTCAGCCCTGACCAATTTGACGCGCTGCTCCCATTTGTTCTGGCAGTCATACACCTTGCGCTTGGATTTGGCTCTGGTTTTGGCACCCATAAATGCTTTCATATCGACGAGTCTGCCCGCCCGCTTTGTGCGGCTGATTTTACTCTGCTGAATGCTCAATCGGGCATTGTCCACACCGACCCGCGCCAGATTTTCCAGAACCTGCGGCGGAACAAACGTGCAATTGCATTTATGATGCGCCA
>JAHEIW010000142.1 GCA_024639185.1 Deltaproteobacteria bacterium
TGGATCCGGAATTAACATTAACGTTGCCGAAAACGCTGACGGCAGCAACCGGCCTGGATGCCATGGTGCATGCCATTGAGGCCTGCACGGCTAAACGCAGTCATCCGTTTGCGCAAGCCGCTGGCCTGCAGGCCATAAGGCTCATATTTCAAAACCTGGCCAAGGCCATTGACCGCCCGCAGGATTTGAACGTTCGCGGAAAACTATTGACGGCGGCAACACTGGCAGGGATGGCCCTCGATGGGGCCGGCGCGGGTCTGGCCCACAGTATCGGGCATGCGCTGGGGACAATCGCCGGCATTCATCACGGCAGAGCCGTCGCGCTGGCTCTGGATGTCATCTTTCCGAAAAATGCTACCACCGCTGTCGACATTCACGCTCAGATTGCTTTGATACTGGGTGTTCAGCCTGATACGGTTGAAGCAATGGCAAAAAAGGGCGCAGGGGCATTTGGTGATTTTATGCGGTGGGTCGGCATCGATACATCCCTTCAGCCAGACGGACCGGGTCCCGAGGAATTAAGCCACCTGGTGGATGCTATTCACTCAACCGAGAACAAACCCATGCTTGACAACAATTGCTATTCCGCCAGCGAATCGGATATTCGTCAATTCGCACGGCAGGTGTTATCTCGCTGAATAGAGGAGGTCGTGTGAAAATCACCGCCATTGATATCAAAAATTATCGTCTGCCGCTGGACCCACCGTTTAAAGCTGCCTGGGATCCATCACCGCGCAAGACATTCACGGTCAACATTGTACGGGTAACCACAGATGCAGGCATTACCGGCATCGGCTCCGGAGATGCCATGCTGGGTCTATCCGAACATGCTCACCTGTTTATTGGACACGACCCGCTCGACATAGAGCGGCACTGGCAGATCCTGGACAACCTTGATTTTCATTACGGCCGCTGCTGGCCGCTGGATGTTGCGCTCTGGGACATCATGGGCAAGGCCAAGGGACAATCCATCGCCCGGCTTCTGGGCGCGCCTGCATCTAAAATTTTAGCCTATGCCTCCACCGGCGAGATACTGACCCCGCAAGAGCGAACCGCAAGGGTCCAAAAGCTGTTAGAGCAAGGTTTTAAGGCTATAAAAATCAGGTTCCACCACGATGATCCGCGGGACGATATCAGAGTCGTGGAATCCGTCCGCAAAGCTGTCGGGGATCATTTAACCATCATGGTGGACGCCAACCAGGGCTGGAATATGCCCTGGGATACAGAAACTCCATGGGATTTTGAGCGCGCTTACCAGGTTACGCAGGCGCTGGAAGATTTGAATGTCTACTGGCTGGAAGAACCCTTGCCGCACCATGATTTCCGGGGCCTGGCCCGGCTGCGGCAGAAAGCCCGGATTCGGATTGCCGGCGGTGAAATGAACCGTCGCTGGCACGATTTTAGAGAAATGAACACCCTCGGGTCCCTGGATGTGTATCAGCCCGATGTCGTTTTGGCCGGCGGTATCACCGGGGTCAGACAAATCGCCGACCGGGTTCAGAAAAACGACGCATGGTTCAGCCCGCACACCTGGGGCAATGGCATCGGGCTACTGGCCAATCTACATCTGGCCTGTGCCGTCAGCAAGTGCCCCTTTTTAGAATTTCCATTCGATCCGCCGGTCTGGACCAACGAAAGACGGGACTATATTCTATGCCCGGAGGATCGCCTGATGATCGATAAAGATGGATATCTGCATGTTCCCGCAAAACCCGGTCTGGGCTGCGAGCTTGACGAACAGGCCCTGGCCCGTTATGCAGTTTAGTGTACCGTCTCAGAGATGTATTTCAAGATGAGAACCAGTCGTGTCATTTTCTGAAAGGCGCTATGAATTTCAAGGTGCCGGTGATTTTACAATAATCAGCATATCGCCTTTCAGAAAAAAACATGCCCGTCTGGCAACAACAGAGTGAGTCGTAAGGTCTAAAATCCGATAGCAAACAGGAAAGGAGGGGATCAAATGAATCAGGGCAATCGCGATTGGGGTATAAACACCATCAAGACCCGCAAGCAACATGCCTGCTATGGCATGGGATTGGGGATTATCGTGCTGGATGACGCCTATCCCGGCTTTCCGGGGGATGTACGTAATGCCAGCGCTTTTCCGTACCCGATTCAATATGATATTGCCAAAGGAGTGGATAATTACACCCTGGTCTGGGAAGAGGACAAAAGTCCCTGCCGGGAGCCGATCAAGCAATCGGCCAGGCGGCTGGAAAAGATGGGCTGCCGGGCTATTGCTGCCGAATGCGGCTATTTTGCCTATTTTCAAAAGGATGTCGCCGGCTATGTGGACATACCCGTATTTATGTCGAGCTTGCTGCAGGTGCCGTTTATCCAGCAGGTGATCGGCCCTCAAAAAACCGTCGGTATCGTTTGCGCTCAAAAGCGATTCCTGACAGACACGCATCTGCAAAATGTGGGTATCGATCTGAACAGTAATTTTATAATCGCCGGTGCCCTGGACGAATATGGCTGCCCGGAGTTTACCAACCTATGGGACCCTGAGCAAAGACCCGAACGCCCGCAAGCCCATTACGACAAAGCGGAAAAAGACATGATCCGGGTGTGCACTGAGGTGTGCAAGGCCCATCCTGATATCGGCGCGCTGATGCTGGAATGCACCGGTATGCAGCCGTTTGCGCGGGCCATTCAGCGCGAGGTCGATCTGCCGGTGTTCAGCTGGGGCACCCTGCTCGACTATGCCTATTCAGTGGTGGCGCATCGGGATTACTACGGCCATGTATAGAAATTAAAAGCTCGGGTATGTGCACCATCTGACAAATTTATTGGGTAGCTCGACGCTGTGAACCGTTTGATACATGTAATTTTAGGATTTGAAAATACTCAAGATTATCAGAAGATATATGCAATGATAAGCGGTTGTGACTTCACATGGCCGTTATCCACAATTCATTGAAATTGTGGGTTGCGCATACCTAATATATAATTTGAATTGAAACGTTTTTGGTGGAAAGTGTCCGAAACTATGGTAACAAGTTTATGAATTTCTTTTTGCTACCTTTCTAATATAATCCTTAGGTTTAGTTGAAGTAATACAAATATTAATTTTCTTTGACTTCTGCTTTTTTATGATTAAGATTTTAGGAAAATTGTAATGAACTTTGAGCATTTTGAGGCAGTTCCGATCATACCGGATATCTGGAAGGAGAAAATATGATATTGATTCAAGTTCAAAAAAACCAAAGGATTTTAAGTGCATTTATCGTTTGGGCCATTTTACTGATACCACTTTCAGGTGCATTTGCTGAGGGTGATAAAAAATCAGAACCAACACCTTTGAGTACCAATAATCCCAACATTTCAAAAGAAGAACTGGGATACCTCGTTGAACCACTGACAAAGGATGAGCTCTCTGTGGAAGCCAATGGTTGGTTGCAAGTATTAAAAAAGCATGTAGCGGGCGTAAGTGAGGTACAAATACAGACCCTGAAATCTGAAGGGGACGAGAAAACAAAGTTACTTGAAACCGTAAACAAGCTCAAAGAAGAACAGACAGCTCTGACTGACCGTTTGAAAGTAGTTATAGAGGAATTAGAATCAAAAGGAGGCGAAATTAAAGATTACGAATCCTATATCACAGCAATCTCCGGAGTTGAGGTAGATGTTTCAGATGCGAGCGCAACCTGGTCGGTGATTACGGGCTGGTTGACATCAACCGAAGGCGGTATTCGGTGGGCTAAAAACATTTTATTTTTTTTGGTTTTCATATTGATTTCATGGATCTTGTCAAAGGTTGTTGGCAAAGCTGTTAAAAAAGCTGTCGCTAATATTAAAAGTGCTTCTGCGCTTTTGAAAGAATTTATTGTGAATATAAGCCGAAAAGCCATTTTTATAGTCGGTTTTGTCGTGGCCTTATCGATGCTGGAGGTCAACGTTGGACCTTTGCTGGCTGCTATCGGTGCCGTAGGTTTCATCATGGGTTTTGCCCTTCAAGGCACTTTAAGCAATTTTGCTGCTGGTATTATGATACTGATTTATCGACCGTACGACGTTGGTGATTTAGTTGATGTTGGTGGCACCTTGGGCAAGGTAGATGCCATGACGATTGTATCAACAACGCTAAGAAAACCCGACAACCAAAAAGTCGTCATACCAAACAATATGATTTGGGGAAATATTATTACCAATATTACAGGCACCTCTAAACGTCGAGTCGATTTGGTGTTTGGAATTGGCTATAGTGACGACATCGCAAAGGCTCAAAAAATATTGGAAGATATTCTGCGGACTAATGAATCCATCTTAAAAGATCCAGAACCCGTCGTTAAAGTTCACGAATTAGCCGATTCTTCAGTTAACTTTGTGGTTCGTCCATGGGTTAAAACCGAAAATTATTGGGATGTTTACTGGGATATAACCCGCACTGTCAAAGAGCGGTTTGATGCTGAAGGTGTGTCCATACCATTCCCGCAACGCGATGTTCATGTGCATCAACTTACAAATACCTGATACCTGATTATTGGATGAAAATTATGGCTTGATTAGGGATTATTGGTTTGAATATTAATGCAACAATCGCAGATTAGAATTTGTATATAGCTCCATGACAAATACCTTCTTTTTTGAGTCGACATTATTGATAGGTTAGGTGCCTGAACATGGAATTTGGCAGAACTGAAAATTCGTTGGAGGTGCTAAAGAAGTATAAAGTTTTGGAATGCGGTCCGATCCGAGCTGCGGGCAGGGCGAATTTCGAAAGCATTCGAGCGAAGGAGAGTAAAACGCTGACATCACCCGGTTTTTCGTGTTTTGGTTTGCCGTTTTCTGGCCAGGAAGCCAATCACCTGCAACACGACTCCGACACCGACGGTCAGCATTAGCACCCATATCAACCGCACCAACCAGATGATATACTCCTCATCGCTGAGGCTACGGGCGTACTGCGGCAGCGGCAGGAGAACAGCTATGACTGACGCCAGGATGAATGCTTTGACTGCCAGACCCAGTAAACGCCTCAGCCTGTTTGTCGTTTCAGTCATATTCCAACAACCTTTGGGCCGTCAGGTGCCGGGTATCAGCGCTCCACCTTAATGACGACCAGAGTGATATCATCCTCCGATTCCTCATCGCCCCGGAATTGATCGAGCGCCTCGGTGACATAGTCCACGATCTGTCGAGCAGACGCCGTATGGTTTTTGCGAATAATTTCCATCAAGGCTTCTTTTCCGAACATCTCTCCGGTATTATTGTATGTTTCCCAGATGCCGTCAGTTCCAATCACAATAACCTGGCCGGGTTCTATACGACGTTGAAAGGAGTCGTATTCAATCGCATCGTCAAATCCGAGCGGCACGCCATGGCCTTTGAGTTCATCGAAGGCATCCACCGATGGATCGTAGACCAGGGCTGGATCGTGCCCTGCCCGAACCCACCGTACCGTCTTCCCGTGCTCTGTAAGTTCAGAATAAAAGAAGGTCATGAAATTCCCGGTTTTAGCGGTGTCCAGACTCAGATGTCGGTTGACATCGCTGATAATACCGGCCGCTTCACCGGGCATGGAAGCCCGCAGCATGATCAGGGCCCGTGCCGTCGCCATGAGCAGGGCGGAAGATACACCGTGACCTGAAACATCCCCGACGACTACGGCCAAGCTGGCCTGACCATCTCGGCTTGTTTCGATAAAATCGTAATAATCTCCACCGGTTTCATCACAATATATACTCGTACCCGCAATATCGAATCCGGCAAGCGAAGGGTCGCTTTGAGGCAGAAGGCTCTGTTGTACCTCCTGGGCAAGCCCCAGGGCGTAGCTCATGCGCATGTGCTCCTCGATCTTAGGAACAATCTCGTTGAATGCGTGGATCAGTTGGGCGCGCTCATCTTTCATGCTCGCCTGGAGCCTGACCGAAAAGTCTCCTTTCGCCAGCCGTTTCCAGGCGTCAATGATGGTCAGTATGTGCCCCGTGCTGATACGCGAAGTGAAAAAGGCCACGATACCCACTAAGAATAAGGCCAGCAAGACGGCGACCCCGGTGATGGCCGTCTGATTGTGAGAATATTCCACAAACATCTGCCCAACTTCTTCAGGCAAGGTCATGATCTCCGATTTGGGTACGACAATCACGAAATACTGGTTTGCAATCATAGCAGCATATGCCCACAGTGAGTCTACGCCTTTGTAAGGCATATCGAGGTATCCGGATTTCTTGTTTTTGATACGATGGAACAATTCCTCGATTTCCGGGCTCTGGCTAAATATTTCGCCCCCCCGCTTCAAATCGGGAGGACCGGTTTTTTTCCGTGAGGAAATGACCCAAACTTCTCCTTTTTTTGAACCGGAATTCGTTTCCTGACCGACGATAAAAGAGAACATCTTTTGGGACCAGCGGGAGGTGGTTTCGCTTACCACGAGGGCATGGGCGATTTTGATATCCATGCCGGCAACGCCGGCCAACGATCCGTCCGGACGCCTAAACGGCACGGAAACGGTCAAAGTGAGCTGATGGGTGGTGGCGTCCACCATCTGGTGCCATGTAAGGGCGTTTGATTTTTTTGCCATTTCATACCAGTGCCGCTTGCGGGGATCGTAGCCTGTCGGGTAGCCACCGTGGCCCGGGTAAGATATATGCACCCCATTTTCCAGGCTGGCATACGCCCATATAAGTCCCTCTCCGTACTCATGGCCAAGGTTTTTTAGCCCTGAGATCAAACGTGCGAACCTGGCAATATCATTGGCGACATCCGCCTTGCGCGTCCCCGGAGCCAGGAGGAAGTTGGGGTGCTCGCGGCTGATATGCTTATAGGAGACCACGCCACCTCTGAATTGGATTGGATGATTCTTCGAGGGCGCCATATCTTTGGGAGCTGACCGTGGATCGTCAAAATCAGCGGCATAGTACAACCGCTTTTCCGGCGGCGGTGGCAGAGCCAGAGCGAGCTCAGCCCGGCCAGCCAGCCGCTGGATGCACTGCTCGGCAGCGAATCCACCCAGATGACTGAGCGTGGCGTAGCTACGCGTGGCACGCACCATTTCCTGCCTGACGGTATCCGTAAGGGTATTTCGTGCTCTCTCGGAAATGGTTTTTCCCAATTGCCGGGAGGCCTTGTGGGTGATCCAGGTAACTGCCAGCAGTGGAACCAGACTGGCAGCTAAAAGAACCAGGAAGTGTTTCCAGCGCAATTTCATATTCCCTCCCATCTTTGGCCTCGACGGCTTTCGTTCGGCGGTAATCTGTGCATCGCCGTCGAGCATATCGATCGAAATCAATGAAAATTCGAAATTGAATCTAAACTTGAATATTCAAAAAGAGGTGTTGGGGTCAACTAAAATTTAAGGTTAGGGCCAGATAGGTTGAAAAAACTGCAGATTGGGTTGAATTTGAAGTATATGGGTTGCGTAAATACGGTGACGCTTGAACTCAATGTCTGCCCACGAAAGCAAACGAACCGAGCAATTCTGCGGTCCTGGCAGATCAAATGTTTCGGAAGTATTACGGACAATTGCCTAAAAAGCAACTCTTTTCTGTGTCAAGATTTGGCATTTAATAGGACAAGTAACTATATCTGTAATGATTGTAAAATCACATCTGCTTTATGTTACATGACGATTTATGTCACATCCGTGACATTAAAACCATTTTCTTTTAAGTCCGCAACAGCTGATGATGCATCTTCTGTTCTAAGCCGTAAAATAATGAACCAATTCCCTTTTGGGGATCTTTCAATTCCTATCAAGCTCAAAATTGGAATTTTATGTAAATCCATAAGCTGAACAAGATCCTTCAAATAGCCAAATCGTTTTCCGGATGCATCAATTGTGATCCTTTTATTGTTGCTTTCGCCGGCGCCTAAAGCATTGGCGACAACTCCCGAAATATCCGACTGGGTGATAACGCCCACCAGGTTTTTATCTTCCATGACAGGAAATGCACCAACGCTATGCTGCTGGCCCTTCCATATAGCGTCCTCCACAGGAAGATCCGGTGAGACGGTCATCGGTTCTTTAATCATAATTTGTTCGACGGTCATCTTCGATACAAGGTAGTTGAGTTCATATATAGAAAGACTGGTTGCATCAGAAGGAGAAGCATCGCGCAGCAGCCCTCGAGTTACAAAGCCTGCAAGTTCCCCATTTTGAGTAACAGGCAAATATTTGATATTGTTTTTTTTCATTACATCCAGGGCATCCAATATAGGTGTTTGGGGCTCCACTGTAATCACTTCTTTTTTCATAAAATCTTTAACTCTCATCTCTCCTCCTTTTCTTCTTGCTAACCAATTCAACTCGGTGTTTTGAAAAAAATCCAAATCGCTGTGTTTATTTAATGGCGAAAACTAATGGCGCTTTGTGATGCTGTCAAGGCAGGTTTTTGAAAGCCACTGTTTGATTTAGAGGGCGCATCCAAGCTATGATACAGCGATGTCAATTATTTAATCTTATGAGAAGGAGAGAAAAATGAGTTTAAAAGGTAAAGTCGCCATTGTAACGGGGAGTACCAGAGGTATCGGAAAAGGCATCGCACAGCGCTTTTCCTAGTTGCGCTGGTGGGCGCTACCCTTCAATATGGCCTGACCTTTTACGGTCTAGCAGGGTTGGATGCCTCTACAGCTGTTTTATTCATGCAGCTGGAAGTCCCTTTCAGTGCT
>JAHEIW010000143.1 GCA_024639185.1 Deltaproteobacteria bacterium
TGCTTTTCCAGCTTGCGAATACGCTCCAGCACAGCAGATGGCGCCATGCCCACCTGGCGCGCAACCTCAACATTGGGAATTCGGGCCTTTTGCTGTAAAATCTTCAGTATTTTCAGGCTAATATCGTCAATCATTCTATTATTTTCCTTTAATACAGATAATTATTCACTAAAATATGATTTGTCAAGAATTTTTTTCGGTAATGATCCTGGCTGCTCGCTGCTCGTTCCTTGAACAACGTATGGGCGGGGTTTACCCCCGCCCATAAAAGACACAGCACGGGCGGGGGTAAACCCCGCCCCTACATCCTGAAACGCTGAACCTAAAACACATTAAGCCACACGACCCCTCTCCGCTCTGACGAGCTACGCCGGGCAAGCACATCAGAGCCTCTGGTCTGCAACTCAGGCCGCAAAACGACACATCATAAATTCAGAAGACAGAGAATAGAAATCAGATGTCAGAGGAAGGGAGAAAGAGGATGGAGGATGGAAAACAGATAGCAAAAATGGAAAATTAAAAACTGTCTCTGGACGGAGATGAGTTTGCAATAATCAAAAATAGGAATGACTTCACTTAACACCCGTCAATCAGAATATCTGTAATTCTTCAAGAATCGTTATTTCATCTACATATCTTAAATTGGTGGCGATTTGTGATATTTTAGGATATCACAGGCTTTCAAAGGGGTGTTTTATTCCGATTATTAAAATAAATCCCAAGTTAATTGATATTTGGCTTCATGCAAGCATTATTTGGCGAACGTCGCAATGAGTATAACAAAATGTAAAGAACTATACAGGATATATACTTTTTCATACATAACTTAATACAGCTGATCGTACATATTTTGCATAAGTATTTGAATATATATGATTTATAACATATTCCTCTCATTTGCTTATATTGCATAATCTTTGCAATATTCTAAACGGAGAATTTTCATTTTGTAAAATTAGAAATTGAGGAATATTTTTATGGGTAAAACACACGAGGCGCTTCGTCGCGCTGAAAAAATTTACGAGAGTAAACGCACACGTGAGAGTTTATATGAGAATATTGAGTCTTCTTTAATTGAACATGGATTAGGAGAAGAGCACATCTTAAAACAAAACTTTGGTCAATTAAAGCGAAGTTTTAATCGGGTAAATGCACTTATAAAAAGACCACAATCTTTTTTTAAATTACAAACCGAAAAAGACACATCATCGAAAATCCCCGACCGTACCTTTTTACTGAAGATACTTTTAAATCGAAAGAAGCTCATCTTAAGTTGTGTTGATAAATTACTAATTGAAACCAAGCTCAAGATTTTAGTTCAACTAGTAAAGAAAATATCTGATAACCAAATTAGACTGGCAGTCGAAAAAATATTAAAAGATTTAAAGTTTAAGGACGCTTTCTTGATGAAGGAATATAAAAAGATAGTACAATTAGAGAAGAAGTTAGGGGACTGAGATACTTCGTGGGAGACTATTTTTGAACTATAAAAAAGCTTTTTTTATTTATTTGAGGGGTCGGGGAGTTTTCCTTAAATTGACGGCGGAATGAAATATCAGCGACTTGAGCGTGCAAACTCAGGGTTAAGGGAGTGTAGCGAAAGAACAGAATTCAAATAGAAAATAATGGGTTAGACCTAAAATCAAATTTTCGCCGTACCGTGGCTTTGGGGTCATTGCTGTTCTTTCGCAACGCTCCCTAAACCCTTCAGACAGTGCACGATTTCGCTGCTGATAATTCATTCCGTTATTATCAGGGGTTGGATGGAAAAACTCCCCGACCCCTCATTTATTTAAATCTTTTAAAACGAAAACTCAATTGTGGTGCTCTGACTGCTTTGATCAGAACTTTGCAATTTCAGCCAAATAGCAGGAAGTTTCCACCACGCTTCTTAAAAGATACCTTGTATGTTTCCCCACGCTCCAACTAATCTCAGATGAACCACAAAAGCAGATATCCCTTACAGTATCTGTACAAAAATTGACGTCTAAAAATTGCAGGTAAAACTTACCACAACTTTCAGATAGCCCCAAAAATGGAAAAACGAATGTGGGGTCGGCTCCTGTGCCGATCTCTAGCGCGAAACACGCAACACGGAACGCGGAACCTATGAACCCATAGTCTGCTTGAGCAACTTGCGCACCTGGGACAGGGAGCGGGTGTTGAGCACATCCTTTTTTTCCAGCCAGCCGCGCCGGGCCTGACCGACACCAAATTCCAGGTCGTTGTAAGCGTCAACACTGTGGGCATCGGAGTTGATGGATACCAGAACGCCCTCTGCTTTGGCCATCTGGCAGTAGATGTCGGTCAGGTCCAGGCGCTTGGGATTGGCATTGAGCTCCAGAAAGCAGCCGCGCTCGGCGGCTTTATGAATGACACGCGTCAGATCAACCTGATAGGGCTTCCGCTGATTAATCTTGCGGCCGGTGGGATGGGCCAGCATGCTGAAATAGGGCTGGTCCATGGCGCGCAAAATGCGCTCGGTCTGTTTTTCGAGGGACAAATTGAAATGGCTGTGAACCGTCCCCACCACCAGATCCAGCCGGGCCAGTTCAGAATCCGATAGATCCAGGGAGCCATCTTCTAAGATCTCGACTTCAAGTCCTTTGAGTATCTGGATGCCTTTCAGGCGCTCGTTGAGACGCTCGATCTCGTCTATCTGTTGCATCAAGCGCTTCGCACCCAGGCCACCGGCAATCTTAAGCCGCCCTGAATGTTCGGTAACGGCAATATAGGTTAAACCCTGCTGTTTGGCCGCCTGCACCATTTCTTCAAGGCTATTGCGCCCATCGCTGGCAAGGGTGTGAATGTGCAAATCCCCTTTGAGGTCTTTACGGGTGACCAATTGGGGCAGCCTGTTTTCGGCGGCAGCCTCGATCTCGCCGCGATTTTCTCTCAACTCCGGAGGTATTAGCGGCAGATCCAGGGCCTGGTAAACCGATTTTTCCGTGCGACCGGCCACCTGCTTTTCAAACCGAAACACACCATACTCATTTATCTTTAATCCCTGCTGCTGCCCCAGCCGCCGGATGGCGATATTGTGGTCTTTGCTGCCGGTAAAATATTGCAGAGCGGCACCGAAACTGGCGGGTTCCACCAATCGAACATCGACCTGCAAACCGGACCTTAAGATGACGCCGGCCTTTGTTGTGCCGCCAGCCAAAACTTTGTCGATGGCATCATATTCCAGAAAGCGGCGCATGACCGGGCTGTTTTTACGGGCCGTGACCAGAATGTCCAGATCGCCGACGGTTTCCCGTGAGCGCCGGTAACTACCGGCAGCCGCAACCGTGCTGACCCCGGGCACCTGCTTTAAGAAATCAATGAGGCTGTCAACAATGGGCATGACGGTTGCCAGTTTAAAGCGATTTTGCGTTTGCGCGCGGGATTCAACAGCCTCTAAAATGGCTTTTTCCGTTTTTTGGCCGAACCCATCCAGCGCACTGATACGCCCTTTACGGGCCGCCGCTGCCAGCTGTGCCAGGGTTTTGATGTTGAGCTTTTTATATAAAATCCGCACCCGCTTGGGGCCCAGATTGGGGAGTTTTAACATCTCAATCACCGATTGGGGAATGCGCTTTTGAAGCTTGACCAGCGCCTGGGCCGTACCGGTTTCCAGGATCTCGTGAATTTTGGCGGCCAGATCTTTGCCGATACCCGGCAGCTGCTTAAGATCGTCTCCGGCGGCCACCATATCCTTCAGCTCTGGGCCCAGGCCGCTGACCGAATGGGCTGCATTGCGATAGGCTCGAATACGAAAGGGGTTTTCGCCTTCGATTTCTAAATAATCGGCAATGCTACTGAATATGTCAGCAATGTCATTATTTTGAACAGGCATCATGGGGGATCGATTGGGTTTGAGAAGATGTCATCAAAAACGTCTGATGATTTAACTTCCCGCTTCTTTTTCAAAATTGCATCGAAGGACTAACATACCTTCTTCCATTTTGGTTTCTATTTTATACGGTAGTTTGTTAAACAACTTGATCATGCTTTTATTGGTAGAAAGCATATAGGCGACGAGGCTGGTAATGCCGTGTTCGCGGGCGGCTTCGGTAATTTTTTCTAATAATACGCTGGCGATTCCCTTACCCTGCCATTCTTTGGAAACGGAAAAAGCCACCTCTGCAACGGTCCCCTCTTCGAGGGCATACATCCCGAGACCGATAATTTTTTCAAAACCAACCTCACCGGTAACAGCCACGATTGACAGGTTCTTAATATAGTCGACCTGAAACATGCCTTCCATATCTTCTCTGTAAAAGCTTTTGCGGATACTGAAAAAGCGGGTCTGGACATCTTTTTCATCCATACCGTAGAAATGCTCCTGCATGAGGCGGCCATCAACCGGTTTGGCCGGCCGGAAGGTCACTTCGGTACCATCATAGACCCGTTCTTCTTCCATTCTGGCCGGATAGACACCAAACAGGGATTCATTCAACGATCGATTGCGGTCGATGAGCCCTGACTCCTGGGCCGTGTGAAAAAGCTCATCGCGAAAATCCGGATGGGCCAGACTGATCATCGCCATGGCTCTCTCCTCGACATTTTTACCAAAAAGATTGACCATCCCAAATTCGCTGACTACATACGACACATACCCTTTGGGAACCAGGATGGACCCTACGTCCGATCTGGGAATAATCCGGCTGGTTTTGTCGTCCATACTTCTGGCAGAAATGACGATAATCGATTTGCCCAAAGGCGACATGGTGGCGCCCATGATAAAATCGAGCATGCCGGTAACCCCCGAAAAATGATTCTGGGGCAGGGCATCCCCAAAGACCTGTCCGGTAAGATCCATGGTGCGTGCAAAATTAATCGCGACCATTTTATGGTTTTGCGAAATAATGGCCGGATGGTTGACATAATCAGACGGTCGAAATTCAAGGGCTACATTATTATGCAGTGTCTGATAAAATTTTTTGCTACCAATGGCGCCGCTGGCGATGAGTTTGCCCTCATTCAAATTTTTATAACGATTGGTAACCACACCCTTTGACACCAGTTCCATTAAATCATCGGTTAAAATTTCGGTATGAACACCCAGATCGTTTTTCTCCGCAAAGGCATCTGCAATCGGCCTGGACAGTTCTGCCAAACCCAGCTGAACAGTGGAACCGTCGTCTACCAGATTAGCCGTTATGCCCGCAATGTCAGCGGCGGATTCATATTCGGGCAAGTCATATGCGCTTAGCAAATCCTCTTCGTGTTCAACAAAGACGTCAACATCATTTAGATGGATGAAGCTGTGGCCCGGCACTCGTGGCATTTTCGGATTTACCTGGGCGATGACCATATCCGCTGATTGAGCGGCTGCCAAAGTGACATCCACTGAAATGCCCAGGCTCAACCAGCCATGCTCATCCGGTGGTGATACCTGGATTAAGGCCACATGAAGCGGAAAAAGCCTTTTTTTGAATAAATTGGGAACCGCACACAGGTTCATGGGTGTAATAAAGCGTTTATTGGCGCGCAGGCCTGCGGTCTGGTCGGAGCCCTGATAAATGGACCGCAGATTAAACGTACGCCCGCGATATTCATCTGCCATCAGTGCCAGCAGGGAGCCTTCGACACTGAGCAGGCGCACAATTTCAACATCTGAATAATAGGTGGCATTATCCATAAGCGCGTTGACCAGATGCTGCGGTTCCCCACAGGAAGACCCAATGAAAACCCTTTGACCGGCACGGATCATGCGAACTGCCGCATCGGCAGGCTGAAGCTTGGATTTGTAATTGTCGTCGGTGTTTGTTTTCATTTTAGGCACCCTTTTATGGTTGATGGCACAGTGAAGATGATTACAACGATAACCTATCTCAAAAATACGCCGAACGCTCAATTACTGCGCTTCCACGTTAAATGGTATTACTATTTTTTTTGACAGGATCTACAGGATTTTGAAGATATTTTTCTTCGGTCGTACATTTTAACCTCGGGATAAACGCCTACTTTTTAAAATCATCAATTCAGTTGGTGAAAGCACGGAATACTCGCAGCAGGCGATAGGGTTTGGCTGTTCGCTTCCGGCGAACGGCTAAAAATAATCCTGCTTATCCTGTAAATCCTGTCTAGTTGTCTTTATTCGTTGAACCCAAACAATTATTACAATCTGATGCGAAGTCCCGCTAGCCAGCGGAGCTCTTGAGCGTAAGCTACTATTTTTAGATTCAATTTATATGCTTAAATGCTAAATAAATGTTGACTTTTATTTTCTAATCCGTATGGTTGCTGATTTTTATAGAGGTTGTTAAAAAACGCTAAGATATTGTAGCGTTTTTTCGACAACCACCATGTTGGAACGACTTGTCACTGCGCAGCTCAAAAGAGCGAAGTCGGATGCTGAAAGCGAAGGCCAATTATACCGCAATTCCATAATTTTAAGCATTCTTATGAAAAGCGGTGAGATCCCATACGCGAAGCGAATCCAACATATGATAGGTTTACCACTGTGTCATAAAATAGCAATAACGGATCGAGCAATGTTATGTCCGCATGGATCAGTTTGCGGAGAAGAAAATGCTTTTGGCCGCTGGCTACTGGTCACTCGCTGCTGGCTAGCCTGTGACGAGCCGTTCGGCCCAGGCTTCGACATGAGCTCAGGCCGAATGTAGCTCACAGCCGAAGGGTTCAGTCGAGTCAAAGCCAGGAGCCCGAGACCTGGCACCTATAATTAAGCGAAAGCAAACCATCCTACCTTACTTTTGGGTTGACACCACATGACAATTTTTCTTAGTGGTGTTACCATCGTATCAAAAACGTGCCAATCATTTCACCTGGGAATAGAAGCACACAAGGGTTCTCACCGCTAATGCGGTCAACAATCCATGAATTAGTAGCGGTGAATTTTCTTTGCAGATATGACCTGACGCATTTGAAACCGCAACGACAATATCAAATGCATGGCGCACAATTAGAAAAAAGGAGCTGCACATGGACCTTATTGTCAGAAATGCCCGCCTGGTTGATGGGGACGAACTGGTCGATTTGGCTGTGCAAGCAGGCACTTTTACCGACATCGGACCTCATCTAAAAATCCAGGCCCAAACGGAAATTAATGCCGACGGCAATCTGGTCTGCCCGCCGTTTATTGATCCGCATTTGCATCTGGATGCCGCCCTGACCGCCGGGATCCCACGGTATAATATCAGCGGCAGCCACCCGGAGGGTATCCAGGTATGGGGTGAATATAAAAATACTTATCCGCAATTTGAAGATTTTAAAGATCGCGCCCGGCGCGCAGTCGAATGGGAGGTTGCCCAGGGCACGCTGTATATTCGAACCCATATTGATATCTGCGATCCGAGCCTGACAGCATTAAAATACATGCTGCAACTGCGGGAAGAAATGAGCGAGATTGCCGAGATCCAGATTGTGGCCTTTCCCCAGGACGGCATCCTGTCCTACCCCCAGGCACCGGACCTGATGCGCGAAGCCTTAACGCTGGGCGCCGATCTGGTCGGCGGGATTCCCCACTGTGAATGGACCCGGGAAGATGGCGTTGAATCCATTGGTATCGTCTATGCGCTGGCGGAAGAATTTGATCGTATGATCGATGTGCATTGCGATGAAACCGACGATGCGCATTCTCGCTTTTTGGAGGTGCTGGCCGCCGAGGCCATCAAACGTGGCTTTGAAAATCGCGTGTCGGCCGGCCACACCACCGCCATGCATTCTTACAACAACGCTTATGCATTTAAACTCCAGAGTGTGTTGAGCCGAGCCGGGGTGAACATCATCGCCAATCCTTTTGATAACACCGTGCTGCAGGCGCGCTTCGACACCTATCCCAAACGGCGCGGCATTACCCGGGTCAAGGAACTACTGGCCGCCGGGGTAAATGTCAGCCTGGGCCACGATTCCATTATGGACCCCTGGTATCCGCTGGGCAAAGGCGATATGCTCGCAGCCGCCCAGCTGGCCATTCATGTTTGCCACATGTCGGGTTTCGACGAAATGCAGCAGATGTTTGACACCATCACCGTCAATTCGGCTAAAACCTTCGGCATCGCCGATTCTTACGGCATTGCACCCGGCCGCCGGGCCGATTTTGTGATATTGGATGTGCACAGCGTGCTGGATGCGCTGCGTCTGTGCCCGGCTCGCTTGACGGTCGTCAAAGCCGGACGCGTGGTTGCTGAAACCCAACCATCGCAGAGCCGGATACAGTATGACAAAGGGCAAAAGCCGATTGATTTCCAATATCATCGTTAGATGCGATATCCATTTTACCGGGGACTGTCAGGTGGGATCTTAGAAATGTCTTTTGCCGGCAGCGATATCCTAATAATAAGCAGAGAAGTTTGGCAGCGCCCCCATATTGGGGATTTCCGATAGTATGCATTATCAGCTGCACCTTGCTGCAGGAATCCCAAATATGGGGGCCACGGCACGGCGGAATTGATATTGCCAACGGCAAAAGGACATTTCTAAGACCCGATCAAACATTCATTATAAATAACCCATATCAAAAGGATGGCAGCATGCAAAAAAACACCCGTTGTGTTCACAGTGGTACCGGTAAAGACCCCCTCACCAGAGGCCTGAATACACCCATATTTACGTCTTCTTCTTTTGAATATCTGGATACGGAAGAGAATGT
>JAHEIW010000394.1 GCA_024639185.1 Deltaproteobacteria bacterium
ATCAATACTTTTGTCTGGGTAGAAGTCTGGAACGTCTTTGCCACCCGCTGGATGATGCCGCTATTTTTTATCATCTCCGGTGCGAGTTTGTTTTACGCCCTTGCCAGATCCGGTCGCTGGTCCGGATTTTATGTTGATAAGTTTATGCGACTGATGATTCCGGTCCTGGTCGCGGCGGTCACCCACAGCGCGCTGCAGGTATATTTGGAGCGCTTAACGCACGGTCAATTTTCAGGATCATTTTTCTCGTTTTTGCCCGCCTATTTTAACGGGGTTTATTTCGGGATCGGCATGCCGGGCAATTTCGCATTTCACGGGATGCACCTCTGGTATTTGCTCTTTTTATTTCTTTACAGCCTGATCTGCTACCGCCTGTTCGTCTGGTTGAAAGGAAGCGGGCAAGGCATACTGAACCGGATCATGTCGTGGTTTACTGTTCCGGGGCTGATGGTTGTGGGATTTTCTATCCCGTTAGTGGTGATGAAGGCGCTGATTCCAACGGCGGTTTTGCAGGTCGGCAACGGCGGCTGGGGCTTTGTGCATTATATCTGGTTTCTGATTGCCGGATTTATGGTTGTTTCCAGCGACCGGCTCCAGCAGCATATCAAGAATCAGCGCTGGATTTCGTTGCTGCTGGGCGTGGTTTTAATAACAGCATACCTTTACCTGTTGTTCAGTCCGTCGCGCGTTGTTTTCCCGGCTTTGATAGCCAACTGGCTGTACGCCCTTCTAAACTACTTCAGTACCTGGTGCTGGTTGCTGGCCATCCTGGGCTTCGGCATGCGGTACCTGGCTGTTGATCGTCCCGTGCTGCGATCTGCCAATGAAGCCGTGCTGCCGTTTTTTATTCTGCATCAGACCGTCCTGCTGTTCGTCGGTTATTTTGTCATGACCTGGCCGATTCAGGATACCTTAAAATGGGCGATCGTTTTTATCAGCTCCTTTATTATCATTATACTGCTTTACGGGCTGCTGGTTCGGAAATTTGAGCTGCTCCGTTTTCTGTTCGGGATGAAGACAACCCATTCTTTTTTTGATATCTTTCGCAAAAAGGGGGTCTTGATTCTCCTGCACCTGCTGTATGTTGCTTTAATCGTGCTTGCGGTTAGCGGGGCCAGCCGCAGCCGGGCCCCAATGCCGCTGACATACGAGCCTCAGCAGGATATCCTGTTGAATGCCGAATCCATCACAGATAAATCTTCAATCGGTGTTGAGGTGGTCAACGATGAAAAGGCTTCCATCGGCAAGGCCATCGAGTTTACCTCAGGGGCGAGTCAAAGGGCCGAATCGCAGCCCAACGTTTTTTTTGAGATGCGTTTTTCAGCACCGGCAGGTCGGTACTTTGTCTGGATAAGAGGCAAAACCGATACGGACAACGGTTATACGGATTCAGTCTGGTTGCAGGTGGACGATCAAATCGGGACTCAAACCGGGAGTGTCCGACTGGGCAACTGGTGGGATGTTCATCCGGTCGGTGTCTACGGCTGGGCCAGTGATACGGATGATCCGGTTGCCATTGTTTTAAAGCATTCCGGGGAGCATACGATCCGCATCCAACCCCGTCAGATACCCCACCGGATCGATCAGATCTGGTTGAGCCAATCTCAACTTCGAATTCCGGACACGCTGAGGCCCATAAAATGATCAGGATCCGGTTTTTACTTTATTTTAATTGATTTTTTGTGGAGGAGCGCCATGTTCCGATCTCGAACCTTTCTTTTGAGTCTAATTTGCCTTTTTATTTTCGCAACGCCCACATCTGCCTATTCCGATGAAGAAATTGAAGATCTAATTGATATTGCGGAATCGAATGGTAAAATTATCGCTATTATCGAGGGCAGAAAAACCGTCACCTTCAATCTGCGACCCAATGAGAAGGTGTTATGGAGCGGCTCAAGGGGATATTTAGGCGTATTTTTAACTGATCACCATTTTTTCGTCATATCCGTTTCATCGGGCGCATGGCAGGCATTGCCGTTGAGGTTAGACGAGTCGGGCAAAGGCGTTGTGCGTTTATCACCCTATATTGCCCTGCTGGTAGCCAAAGATCGTGCTGTCGGATTTGATGCAACCGCCAACCGATTTGTTGAAACGCAACTGCCGCTTAACGATGAGCTGATTGCTGCCGAAACAGAAAAATTTGTTGCCGTGGTGATCACATCCAGCCGGGTGTTCGGTTTAGCAGTAGAATCTTCGTCTTTTGTTGAAAATACGCTTGGAATCGGGGAAACAATAGAGGCCGTAAAACTGACGTCAAGTAAAGCAACAGTGCGCACCTCCGAGCGCTTGCTATCTTTTGAAGCCTCAGGATCAACCTGGAAAGAAAATAGATTA
>JAHEIW010000395.1 GCA_024639185.1 Deltaproteobacteria bacterium
CTCGGCGGAGAGGATAGAGGCGACGTCCAGTGGGGCGATGTGGTCGCGAAACTATCGGCCGGAAAGGGTGTCCCATATATATTTGGAACCATCCTAGGTTTGGCAGTGATCATTGCCGTGGGGCTGGTATTGCGTTGGTTGTTTCTACGAACCACCGCCGACATCCGGCAAAACTTAATCAATGCCGTACGACTGGGGAAATTACATTTTTTCGGACGGCTGCTTTCCCGCATGCTGCTGGATGCCATGGGCATCGGTGTATATGTTCTGGCAACTTTTATTCTGTTTGTAATGATCTACCGGGAGGGCAAACCGAGTTATGGTATTGTTTCCATCTACCTGGTTATCAGCTACTACATCATGGCCCTCGATTTTGGGGCCAGGGTCATATTTTCCCCCAAAGCCGCTTCATTGCGATTATTCCCTATGGCGGACCGGGATGCATCTTTTATGTACAATTGGATCCTTCGAATTGTATTGATTGTGGGGATCATCGGCGGGGCCAGCAGAATTCTCGAAAAGCTTAACGTCAGCAGGCAGTTATTTCTGACGACCTACAGCTCGGCAGGGGCCGTCGTTATATTGGCACTGGTGGTCATGATCTGGCAAAGTCGCAAACGGGTGAGCCAGGCGATCTTGGTTAAGGATGCCGACCCGGGGCCCAGTAAAGATTCACTGCGGGCTGGATTTGCCAGGAACTGGCATTATTTTGCCATCCTCTACGCGTTGGTAGCGGGCGGAATCTGGATTGCCAAAGCGCTCAACGAGGAAAACGTAACGGTTTTGAACCTGATCTTCAGCATCTTTCTGATTCCCATTGTTATCGGAGTGGATCAGTGGGTGCAGCGCTTGTTGAAAATCGCCTCGGGCGAATCCCGTGAAACCATTGATCTGAGCGGCGACCCATCACCGGAATCCGAGGAGCAGCCGGAACCTGCCGGCAAAATGGATATCACGAATTACATCCCGTTGATTCGACGTTTTTTTCGTATTTTTTTGGTTGTATTTCTTTTCTTTGCCGCGCTGCGGTTATGGGGTATTGATCTGTCGATCGGTCGCGTGTTTACCCGCAATGCCCTCAGTATCCTGGCGATATTGCTGCTCAGCTTTATCGGTTGGCAGCTGATCAAGGCCAGAATCGATCAAAAGCTCAAAGAGGAAATGCCGGAAGATGACGGGGAAGCAGAGGAAGGGGGTGCCGGTGGCTCCCGCCTGGGAACCCTGCTGGTGTTGCTGCGTAAGTTTGTGCTGACCGTCATGGTTGTCATCGTCGCCTTGATCATTCTGGCGTCCATGGGTATTAACATCGGTCCCTTGATTGCCGGCGCCGGCGTGATCGGTCTGGCGATTGGCTTTGGTGCCCAGACCCTGGTCAAAGATATCATCGCGGGGGTTTTTTTTCTGATCGACGATGCTTTTCGGGTGGGTGACTATATAGAAACGGGCGGTACGAAAGGTTCGGTGGAACATATTTCCCTGCGCTCGTTAAGGCTTCGTAACGCCCGAGGCCCGATCCACACCATCCCCTTCGGCGAAATGGGCACCGTGACCAATATGAGCCGCGACTATATCATTACCAAGCTTGATTTTCGTGTTCGTTATGACACAGATGTGGATAAGGTCCGCAAAATCATAAAAAAGATTAACCTGGCTATCTCACAACACCCGGAAATGGGGCCCGATTTGCTGGACAAAATTAAGTCCCAGGGGGTCAAACAATTGGACGATTCCGCCATGATCATGCGCGTGAAGTATAAGACGGTTCCCGGAGGGCAATTTGTTATCCGACGGGAGGTGTACCGGATGATACAGGAGTCTTTCAGGGAAAACGGCATAGAATTTGCCCATCGCGACGTCACGGTCTACCTGCCGCCGGGCGAAGAAACCGAAGAAAATGATAAGAAAGCTATCCAAGCCGGTGCTGCTGCGGCTGCGGCAGCCGCAGCCGCACAGGCAGAAGAGGAACCAAAAAAGCAAGTGTAAATAAAAAATGTGCTGTTTGTCGGACCAAATTAACTAAGTGAAAATTAATGAAATAGATGCTAAACAAGGGGTCCCATAGGGCCTTAGAACCAACTTTTTGATAGCAAAAAAGTGGTTTTAAGGAAAATCAGATTGGGAGCGGTATTTATTCAACTATGCGAATTTAATTATCAATAGGCCGCAGAGAGTTGGAGAATAATGAAGGATATGAGCTTAAAGAACCCCAACCTGTCGGGTCGTAGCTGGCAGCGAAGCCTAAAGCCCTTACAATCGTGTTTTTGGCCCTGAAAAGTGCAGCCTAAGACTGAAAAACGAGCATATTTGGGAGGTTTTTTAATAAATC
>JAHEIW010000396.1 GCA_024639185.1 Deltaproteobacteria bacterium
TAACACTACAGCGAAACTTCGGCCTTTAGTTTTTGAGCGAGTAGGATCTTTTTCTTACGATGCGATTTGTAAGCCGTTAGATTGCGCTGTAAATGGTACTCAACGATTTCCATCATTCCGGTTAAGCTGAGCGACCTCAGAGGAAGTACTACGGCTAGCAACCTGCGGACTTGTGGTAGCGTCAGCAAAGGAGTTTTTTTTAAACTTTAAACGCATACGAAGCAAAAAATGTAGTGCTAAAAATACGTAGATCATGTGCCGGTGCCACGCCGGCCAAGATCGATGCTCGTAGTAATCCATACCGAGTTGACTTTTGCCTTCTTTAAAACATTGTTCGATGGGCCAACGCATGGTTGAAGCCTTAATCAGCTTTGCAAAAGGAATCTGTTTGGGTGCATTAGAGATGGCATATTTGATCTGCCCATCGGCGTTTTTTCGCAAAAACAACCACTGCCGGTCACCGATAGGCAGTCCCTCTCTAGCCAGATGAACTCGAATACGAGCCACTTTGGCTACAATGGGTCCTTTGGCCCCTTCAGCGACGATTACCGATTTCCAGCGAAGTCGCTTCAAGGTGGTAATATCCGAAACAGGTTTAGCTTTGGGTTGGCCGGCCAAGACTTTGAGCCTACTGGGTCGACGACCGCGTCCTTTATAGGGCGGTAGGCCAATCCTTGGCTTTTTGGTAAAAACCAGGGTGTCGCAACGGATGTCAGCAAAGTAATAAAGATCACTGGGCAACGCTTTTAAAAAGTCATTATCTCTGCCGAAGGTGGCATCACAGCCAATCCATCGGGTGGGATAATCGCCGGTGGCCATCACCTGCTCGATAAGCCCACCAGCGATCTGCGGCTTGGTTTTAAAGACAAGGTCCTGGGGAACCAGATTGGCTTTACGCCTTTTTCGCTGCTCTTTGAAAAACCAACTTTCGGGCATGTACAGCTGACAGTTGAGCAGTCCATAGCCGCTGTCACTTGAATAGCCAACAAAGACACCGGACTGGCAGTTTTCGACTTTACCCAAAGAACCACAATACTGCCGTGCCACGCCAACGGATTCTTTGCCTTTTTTAGGAAATTCACAGCTGTCAACCGTCAGCATCCCATCTGGGCGGCCGATCATCTGCCCGAGCATGCTCTGGTGGGCGCTCTGAATGCCCTGATGGTCCCAGCGATAGTTTTTCATAAACATCTGTAAGCAACGCACCGATGCTTTGTTGAGTAATTCAAGCGCGATAGGTTCCACAGATTTGGCCTGGCAATTGCTCATCAGCCCTGACATATAGGCCAGTCCCAGCCGATGATGCTCAATGCGGCCATAGTGTTCGTGATACTGTTGATGAAATTCGACCAGCTCTTGAGCCATGGATTTTACATCCGATTCGTCAAGGCCCAGTTGGGCTACCAGTTGCGGGTGCCATTGACAGTGTTCTAATAGCATAACAAGCTCCTCCACTTTGGTTTGGGTTGGTGGAGGGCGATGAAAGAGGCACGGGGCTTTTTGTCGACAACCGATGATAAATCGAAAATTGGGCTCTAAGACATAAAGGTAAATCTCCTTTGGGGTTCCGTGATAACAGTATCCCTTTCCTTGTTTACCGCTGCCGTAAGTATCTCCGACGTGCAGCCAGTTGGCAGCTTTATAGCATGTGCCTTTGAAATAACGACTGTCAACAAAGGTTTCCAACACAAGCAATCGCTTGTCAAAGTGCTGCTGCCAGTCTTTTTTTAACTGTGCTATATTCAGTGAAAGCACATGGGATGCCAGATTAGGAATCTTGACCCAGGGCAGAATCAAAAACCGACTATTGTTGGCCAGTTGGTTTAGGTGGCGTTTTCTTTGGGCCGTCGACCATCCGATAAATTGGTCCCTGGCGGCCAGTTTTAATGCCGGCGCACTCCATGACAATGCGGCGACCGGTTGATCTTGAATGAAAGCAATATATTTTAGCCGATGGCCGATAAGCCTCTGGTAGCCTAAGTAATGATAAGATCGAACCAATTTGTCCCATAGCGGCTCCAATTCAGAATTACCAATCAATTTAACCGATACCGGAGGCAAATTGTGAAGTTGATCATCAATCGGTTCGGCTTTGATTTGCGTTGAGGATTCCGCTAAAATTTTGTTTTTGAGTTTGATTTGAGCCATGGTCGCATATAATACATTAGTATTCACAGGGCGCAGGAAATCCGTGTCACAAAGAGCAGCTTTTTGGCTCAGTAACTTTACATCCAGCGAGTCGATGCCTCTGTCAATTGCCCTATTGATATGTACCATACACGCTTTTTTTGAACTTGTCTACACTAAAATTTCGCTGTAGTG
>JAHEIW010000397.1 GCA_024639185.1 Deltaproteobacteria bacterium
AATTAAAAAATACCCCGCTTACCCCGCAAAAAAAAGTACCTTGCCTATCTCGCCAGTACCTCGCAGGTTTTAATAAACACAATACCCTGCCGCGTCGAGTGAACCAAATCATTCGCTTTCTTTGCAGCAGCTAATATGTTAAACCCATTGCCATTTTTGTTCTGATTAATCCGGTCCGTATAAACAGGAAAAGGCCTGAAGTTGCCGCTTCAGGCCTTTAACGCGGGACAAACCGTAAAGCATACGGAAGCCCACCACACGTTTTTTACATAACATGGCTTCCGATTACTTTCAAGAGCGGAGGCGATGGCATGTGCAGCGACGTATTATTAATTGAACTGTTATGCAACCACTGTAATGTAGAATTTTATATTTGCAGAAAATGTTACCGCGGTCATGTTTACTGCTCCAGTAGATGTCGTAGCCAAGCTCAGTTGAAGGCGCACCGGAAGGCCCAAAGTCGATACCGTACTTCCGATAAGGGCCGCCAAGCTCATTGTCACAATGAGAAAATGCGACGAATGGGTAAAATAAAAAAAACCATGGCTGATGAGTCTACGAATACCCCCCCTTTACGTGTTATCTTATATCCCATCATGCAAAATACGAGACCACGCTGCAGTTTTTGCGGTGTTTACGGCAAAATTGTAGATGTTTTTCCGCGCCGATAGTGGGCTTTGCACTGTCTTAAGCGAAATTTGACCCCGCTGTTTATTATACTGCTGGAGAGGTACGCCAATGAGAAGACAACATTTTTCATCTCAACAGTTATTCGTATTACGAAATCACATCCCCATTGATACCTTGATCGAAAAGCATCTTAAAATTCCGTCAAAGTTTAGTGAAGGCTTTTTTCGATTTCTTTGTCCTGTCTGTAATGAATTTCAAACCGCCACCAACCCGCGAACGAACCTGGGTCGGTGTTTTCGCTGTGAGCGCAACTTCAACACCATCGACATGGTCATGATCTGCCAAGGGCTCCGATTTGTTGAATGCGTAAAATATCTGCAATCGATTTCAAACCATTGTCAGTGAAATAACAGATAAACAGGAGTGTTTAAATGAGAAAACTCAAACAGGCTGTCGATGACTACCTGCTGTGGATGATATCAAGCGGCTATGCTGATATGACCATAAAAAGAAATGAAAAGATTTTAAATCATTTTGTCTACTTCACACAGCGTCATAAAATCAGCTGGGACTATGTTTTTTGTTCACAAAATATCGATCAGTTTCACAAAAGCACAAAATGTGAATTGACGGCTGTCAGGGGGTTTTGCCGGTATCTTGTTAAGCAAAACAAAATCGTTGGGCCAATTGAAAAAGAAAAATATCAGCTGGCGGATATCTACGAAGCCTATCTGCATTACTATGGCACCGCCCGGCAGGTCAACAACCGGCGCATTCAGTCGATTCGAAGAGTACTGGCCGCTTTTCAAGACTATCTGGAAAATAAAAAGATAAAATTGATTGCTTTAACCATTGAACACCTCGATGCGTTTTTCACCGAGTTCAATGGAGGTTTTTCTCCGGCAACCTGTCAAGTGTACCGCTCCATTGTCAGAGGCTTTTTAAGCTATCTGTTTCATCAACGCCAAATCTTAAAACGTGATCTGGCCCCGCTGGTAGTCGGTGCCCACATGTTTGCACAGGTCAAACCGCCAGCATTTTTGCGTGCCGATGAGCTCAAAAAATTGTTTGATAACATTGACCTGTCTTCGCAAAGCGGTCTGCGAACCTATGCCATGCTCCAGTTGGCCTACACTCTGGGACTTCGCCCCATAGAGATATGCCAGATGACTCTGGACGATATATCCTTTGGTAAAGCCGAATTAAATATCAACTGGCGCAAAGGCCATAACCCTTTAAAGCTGCCTTTAGCCGAAGTTACGATCAAAGCCATCGCAGCCTACATTATCGGCGCCCGGCCGCAAAGCGCCCATCGAACCCTTTTTTTAAGCCTACGTCCGCCTTATGCTCCCATCACTCCGACAACGGTTAATTATTATTTTAAAACGGCAATGCATAAGGTTAACCCTGCTGCAAGTGTCTATTGGCTTCGCCATACCTATGCACAAAATCTTCTGCAAGCCGGCGTCTCATTATTTGAAATCAAAGAACTGCTGGGCCATGACAGTATCGAGGCAACCCGAAAGTATCTTCTCATCCACATTAAACTAATGCGCGAGGTTTTGTTCGATGAATAAGTTTAAAAGTCTTCTGGCACCGCAGTTGCAACAATATCTCATCTATCGCCACAACCTGGGCTATTCAATGAAACCATCATTGTCGCATCTTAAAACTTTTGATCGCTACCTAAA
>JAHEIW010000398.1 GCA_024639185.1 Deltaproteobacteria bacterium
CAGCAGAGTTAATCCGGGAAAAGTCAAGAGAAAAATTTGGGTCCAATATCAAGTTTTTAAAAACAATGTAATTTGAAGGTTATAATTTGACCCGTTAACCTGCTTTCCCATTTAATAAACTGTTCTTTGAAAATTCGGTAAAGCATCCTATATATTGCAGAGCATATCTGATATGATGTCTCCTATTGGAACGGGGGCTGAGATCCCGGTCTTAGTGTCTGTGATAACACTATGGGACTGCTCTCGTTCCAACCTTTTTTTACGCTGACGTCTGGATACCGGTGCTTTTGAGTCATAGTTCTGAAAGCGTCGATTCTTGTTTTTCTTAGGGTCGCTTGTCATATCCGGCAGTGATCGTTGCCTGTTGGCCTCATCGATTTTGGGATCAAAAGCCGTGTTGTTTTTGAGCATGCCATATATGATTCTAAGGATCTTGTGCATACAGATACCGATGGCATTCATTTTGTGTTTTCCCTGCTGCAGATGGTATTGATAAAGGGGCTTGATCACAGGGTTGTGCTCTATAGCCGACAGGGTAACGGTATAGAGGATTTTTCGCGGATTTACGCGACCCTGTTTGCTCATTTTAAATGCGCCGCTTCCGTCTCCGCTGATTTTATAGACCGGATGCAGCCCCCAAAAGGAGGCCAGGTTTTTAACGGTCTTAAAGCGCGCAACGCTTTGAATCTCAAGAATCAAGCCGATAGCCGATATGTCCCCGATGCCCGTGAACGTCTTGAGCAGTTTGACCTCCGGCACATCGCATTGGGCTGCCAGCAAATCGGTTTGCGCGCCAATGGTTTTCTTTAGCTGCAGGATCTGTTGGGCAGTGGCAGTTACCAGCTGTGCGGTGACCGGATCGGTGGCCGAAGCCACTGAGTGCTTGGCATCGGCGATTAACTGTTTTGCCCGAGTCAGCGACACATAAGGAATTTTCGCCACGGTCTTGTCACGGGCTTTTTTCAACTTGGCGGCAGTGGGGTATTTGTGCAACAGTTTTAATACCCAAGCCGGCATTCCGTCGCGGCAGTAGTTTAGCAGCTCTGGATTGGCGGTATACAAAAGGCTGTTCAGCTGGTTTAAAAGCTGAGTGCACTGTTTTGTAAGCATCTGAACAAAACCCCACTGTTTTCTCAAGCTAGCCAGTTGATCCTGTTGCTGATAAACGACCTTTTCCGGATGCGCGATCAAATACTCGGCAATGTTTAGGGCACTGATCTTGTCGGTTGTGTTTTTCTTTAGATCCGCCTTGCTGTTGTGCATAACAGCCAGTGGATTCAATCGAGCCGTCTTGATATTTAGTGATGCCTGCAGCCTAATCAAAGTGTTATACCAGTTGTTCTCGTAGCCACCGGTGCTTTCTAACGCGGCACACATGACTGCTTGCGGATGATCGGTCGAGAATCGACTGATAATCTCATGCAAACAGCTGTGGCCATCAAAGGTGTCGTCAAGTTGAAAGCTTTTGACAACCGGTTGCTTCTGTTGGTTGATGATCACGAAATCTGCATAGCCTTTGCTAACGTCAATGCCCATGTAAAATGATTTCATTGTATTGCCTCCTTTATTCAGTATAGCGGGATGCCAGGCATCATCATGCTTGTGATTATCCGGTGTCATGCACCAGGTTAATCCCCGACTTAAACCTGGCGGAAAGGAAGAAACTCTGCTACGGGCTCGCAGCCCAAGCAAGGGCCCTTCTCTTTCCACCATATTTACTGCTTTTACCGAATTAAAGAAAGCCATAGAGTTAACTTAATTTTGCGGCGCGGGGAGACACCCCCCGCACCCCCCTTTTTTCTTTATTATTTTTATTTTTTAATCATACAAGCTGGGGGTATGAGGATGGCCCCTGGAAGGGGCCGGGGCCACCTCTGCTGGTGGCCGCTGATTTTTAAATTTTTTTTTTAATCTCTGTTTTATCGGATCTGTTGGTTTTGATGGCCACTTGACCGACTAACCATTGGCAAGTATTTTGTTTGCCTCAGCCAGCTTTGGTGGTGGTTGTTCTGCTGGCGTATACCAACAAATTGGGAAAATATGTAAAAAAAAATTTATATCAATTCATAAGCCGCCGGCATCGATCAGATTTGCACCCATTAAGCATGCCCTCGCGGTAACGGTAGAACCTTTTAAGTTCTCATCCCGCTAGATCGGGGTGGCTTATGAATTGAGTAATTAAAGTTTCCGAAGTTTACGGCTGGACTTTGGGCTCATCCTGCACACGAGCGCGGTCTCTGACTAAAAAACGGCCAGTCTGATCGGAAAAGAAACTGATGAACATCCAACATCGAACATTGAACG
>JAHEIW010000399.1 GCA_024639185.1 Deltaproteobacteria bacterium
ACACCAGCGGTTCGCTGTGAAGCACATCACCGGTGATAATCGGCCGGTTCTCGTTGACATCCAGGTCTCCATCCTGGTCCAGGATATCCGCCCCGCGGATATATTGAATCACCTTGTCTTTACCGGCAACCGTGCTGCCGTTGACGGTTACATCGGCTGGATTGCCCAAGACCGCGGCCGTTAAATTGGTGTTGGTGGTCACAAACCGATTGGCTGAATTATTTAAATCATCAACCGAACCCAGGTAGGTGTAAATATTACGGCTGTAGTTTTGGATGCCATTGCTTTTGGCCATATTGGCCCAGTCGATGGTCTGCCAGTATGGTTGGGCTTCTTCGCGCATCGACCCATTGGGCCAGGTGGCTGAGCTGCCGTCGCTGCCGATAATTTCATTATCGCTGTTCAGGCCAAATTTGGTCACATTGCCTTCCCAGAAATTTTGATCCGCCGGTTTGAAAAAGGCCATATAAATTTTATCGCCGCTGGTGGTGCGGGTCACCGGAACCACCGGGGCTGTGAATGTGCTGGTGCGCGAAATAATGCTGTTGACCGCATCCAGGATGGCCTGGGAGAGACCGACGGCCGACTCGGCATCAAAATGATATTTACCGTAATCCGGATCGGCACTGTTAGTTAGATTGGGCTTGCCGTTGCCGTTGTTGGAGGTGTTGATCAAAAATACGCGACTGGCCGGGGTGGACATAAATCCAACCGTGTAGGTAATGACATTTTGAAACGCTTCGGTTTTATCATTGGCAACCCGCATATCATGGGTGTAAAAATAGTGGGCCACATCATCCATATAGGTCGAACCGTTGATGCGGGTGGTAATCGTGTAGTCGGCCCCATCAACGGTCAGGGTACCCTGCCCGGGATTGTCATTTTCACCATATCCATCGCTGCCATCCTGATCGTGATCTTCCAGGTCGCTCGGTTTGGTCTGGCTGAGTCCATCGGAGGTGTCCTCGGAAGACATACCGGGGGTCACCATAATCACGAAATTTTTCTGACAATAATTGGTACTGTCGGGCTCGCCGGATGAATTGGAGTTATAGTACCCGCCGACTGTGGCCAGACCCTCTGCCAGCGGAGAGTAGATGACCGTGCCCATATTATTGATATTGTTAACGTAGTTAGAATCCAACACATTGTCTTCAGGGGTGGCGCCCAAAGTCGCCACCACGTCGCCCAACGGCTGAACGTTGGAAGAACCCTCTGAAGTGCTGGTGAAATTGTAAATGGCAAATGTGGCTTTGTTGGACGAAAGCTTGCCGACCGTCAACAGGGCGTTTTTGGCATAATAAAAGCGGCTTTTGGCAGGCAAAGGCGATCCGTCATAAACCGGCTCATCAGAGCCGTCGCTGTCCAGATCAAGCGCCGTGGTATAAAAAAACAGCCAGTTGAGATAGTTTTTTGAGTAGCGAAACATACCGGCATTGTCCTTGATGCCGTCGCCGTCTACCGATGATGACGCCTCGGTGGGCAGGGTGATGGTCTGACCGTTGACGGTCCAGACCCCGGAGCCTTTGCCGCCGGTCTCCATGAGTTCAAAATCGGTATTAAGCTCCAGATCGTCTCCGACCGGAACCAGGTAATTCCAGCCCCCATGATTATTGATGCCATAGCCGTTGGCATTAAAAAACCCGTTGCCCGAGACGCCGTTAAGCACCACATCGACTTCACCGCCCACAGTGGGGGTGTAATCCATCGCACTGTCGTAAGCGCCGGGCGTAGCCGGATGCTTCATCTCGGCCCCGTTGTCGAGCAAAAGGACGATGTTGGGGGGCAGATCGTCAGCGGTGACGGCAAACATGCACGTATCGCTGGTGTAGCCCTGGTTAAAGGTCAATATTAGGCTCAAACAACAGATAAAGCCTGTGATTGCGATCATATATTTTGTCTTCATAATGCCCATCATTTTATAGGTTGTTATGCGTTAAAATCCGACCCGATAAAATCCGGTCTCGATTTCGGAATTGGACTCCCGCGGTCCAAATCCGGTGCTGTTGATCAAATAGCGGTGTGCCATAAATTTGCCAATTTCAAATCCGGCTCCCCGCGGTGTCGGCCCGGAGCCCAAATATTCCACATCGCCGTTAAACGATTCATGGCTGCCGATCGTATATTGGGCGGTCGGATTATCTTTATTCGGAAAAGACAGCGATTGGCCGACGGTGATGTTGTCCTCATGGTATAAATCATCGTTTTTAACCACAAAGGTGCGACCGGTGTCCGCGGCGTAGAAGGTCAGTTGATAAATCTGTTCGTTGGTGGCCGAGCGACGCTCGGTAATCGAGTTGTT
>JAHEIW010000144.1 GCA_024639185.1 Deltaproteobacteria bacterium
CGAAATTATCCGTATCGACGGGGTCGAGACCGGTCGCGCGGATATCTCTGGCCATCAGGCCGATGGCGGTACGCAGACTCTGCTGGGCGTTGGCCGCCACATTCTGGGTGGTAAAATTTTTGCTTGTGATCGTGAACACCTGATAAATGGCTAGTAAAATGACCATTGAGATTCCCAATGCCATCATAAGCTCAACCAATGAGAATCCAGCTTGCGTATCCGCATGCAAGGTCAGGCGTCCATCGAAATGCCGCCTGCAGCCGATCATCGGTGTGTTCCCGTTTTGGTGTTTGAGGCTCAACCTCTTTGCTACCCCCTTGGCCTTGCCGGCCTGATATCATGCCATTAGGTCCCTGAACGCCGTTGTCCGCGTTCAACGGTGATACGGAGTTATTGAACGTCAATATTTCCCAGACGGTTAATCGTCAATTGCCGGTTATTGGCGCCTTGTATGAGCGATACGCTTTCCGGCGTGACAATATCCATCGGAATACCGCGACTGTTAAAACGTGTCTTGTCGCTGACCGTCGGAAAAGTCAGACTGGCGGTATCGATTCGCACACCAGGCGGCAACGCCCGCTCGGCGAGTAGCTCCTCCCCGGCTTCCCTATTCCAGTTGGGCGGGCCACCACCGCCATCTCCGGTATCAATAAAAAGAGTGTAATTGCTCGTTCCAAAATCGACCACTACGGTTCTATTGGCCCGTATGGCCTGGGTTTTGGCCATTTCAAGATCCGTAGCCAGATTGGCGGCCGCACCGCTCAGCTGCGCTTTCTGGCGCCACTGCATGAAGGGCGGCAATGTTACCGCTGCCATAATGGCAATGATGGCAAGCGCCAACGCCAGTTCAAATGCAGTCAGTCCGGATTGTTTGGGTTGCAATATGATACTCCCTTCCATGGCTGCGCACTATCAATTCAAAACTTGTGCCATGTTGAATTCGTTGGCTTCTGTGAAGACCGATCAACAGCCTCTTAGTCACATAACCTATCGATTTATTTATTAAAATTTAGAACGTGCGGCTGAAGGGAAAATTGTGAATCTTTTCTTAACGCGCTTTATCGACGCGGGCATGGCATGAAAGGCTGCAACGGGCTGGCGTTGGTGATATCCGCTAAAATCCGGGAGATGATTCTATTATTCGTGTGGTCTATTTAAAAACTAAATTATTTCAGAAGGTTGAAAAGTAACCGCTCTCAACTTAAGATTCCCCTGGCACGAGTTTCATGACCCAATCAGGCAAAAGATCCATATTAAATTACTTTATAACTATTAATTCATTTAATATGTCGCCGCATTTTGTGCTTTGGCAACGCCATTTGTCGATCTTTGTCCACAAGTGAAACCGAGACGGATGCGCAAGACAACAAAGATAAAATTTATATTGATTTCAGCGTATTATACTACATAAAGCTTATACAATCAACGCAGCCCCGCATTTGCTTGAACACAGGCAAGACAGGATCGTAGGCGATCTTACAACTTTGAATTTCATTTTTGAAATTAAAAAACTTTAAGGGGAAGGTGCTGAAGATAAGGGGCGTTTTAAGCGCAGCGAACATGATTAACTGCATTTTGTAGCATACGAATACCCACCGTGGGGCTGTCAGCCGGCGACCGGCCCTGCCGCCGGGCCGCCTGGTGGACACGGGTCCAATCCGGATGATTGGTCCAGTGGTGATAGGCTTCCGGATGCGGCATCAGCCCGAATATTCGCCCGGTCGGGTCACAGATGCCGGCGATGTCATGCAAGGATCCATTGGGATTGTAAGGAAAGCAGCCATCGGCCGGGTTACCGTCCGGCCGGGCATATTGAAGGGCAACCTGGTTATCGGCCAGCAGACGCTCGAGGGTGGCTTCGTCGGCGTAGAACTTACCCTCACCGTGACGGACCGGAAATTCAGCCGCTTTGATACCGCGGGTGAACACACACGCTGATGCTGGATTGGTCTTTAGATAAACCCACTGATCCCTGAAATTGCCGCAATCATTGTAGGTCAGAGCGATCGACCGCCGGGTATAGTCCTGGTCGAATCCGGGCAGCAGGCCAAAATTCACCAGGGCCTGAAATCCGTTACAGATGCCCAGAATCAGGTTTCCGCGATCTACAAAATCAAGAATGCGCTCGCCGATATTGGTTTTGAGTCGCACCGCCTGGACGACGCCGGCCCCGTGATCGTCGGCCCAGCTGAATCCGCCGATAAATACCATGATCTGAAAGTCTTCCAGACGGGCCTCGCCGTTAATCAGCGCATTCATGTGCACCACCTGCGCTCTGGCGCCGGCCAGCGCAAAGGCATGGGCGGTCTCATTGTCACAGTTCAGTCCATAGCCGGCTAAAATCAAAACGTTAACATCACTCATCGGTAATCCTAAATCCCATAAAGTATCAAGCTGTTATGTATTCGTCAGCATGTTTAAAGATTCGGTATTTTCAGTTCATCGGCTTCTGGCTGCTCGCAACTGGCTGCTGGCTTGAGATCGTGATCGCGAACGGACAGCCAGCCGCCAGTTGCCAGAAGCAATTAGCCTTTTGATGGCCGGCACGCAGGGGCTCTTGAACCTCTGAACCCAGAACCTTGAACCTCTGAACCTTTTTTTGCTTTAGATGAGGTCCCCAAACGGTTTTTTCCAGGCCGCTTTCAAAGCGCTTACCGCAACTGACACGATAGTGGTGCGGTCAAGACCCTTGATTTCAAATTGCGGTGCAGCCGTAACCGTTCCGACACGGGCACAGGTTGTAGGCTCGAACAGATGTTCAAATTCCTGGTGATGGCTCGGATCGATGGTAACGATAAAACGGCCGGCGGACTCTGAAAACAATAAGGTCGCGTCACGGTTTACGCCCGTTGCGGGCACCCGGTCCAGGTCAACCTGCATGCCCAGATGGCCGCCCATGGCCACCATTGCCAGATGCACCCCCAGACCGCCGCGATAAATGCCATGCGCTGAGGCGACCAGCCCCCGTGAAATCGCCTGGCTCAGCGCCTGATAGACCGGCCAGAAATTTTCGGCCTGCACCCGGGGCACGTTCAGGCCGATTTCATCAAAGTGCGCATAATACTCCGATCCGCCAAGCTCATCACGGGTGATGCCCAGCACGTAGATTAAATCATCGGGCATTTTGCTATCCATTGATACACAATTGCGGATGTCCTCAACGACCGAAATGGCCGAAAATTGAAGCGTTTCCGGTGCGGAGACCTTATGCATTTCCCCATAGCGGCCGGGCAGGTGGCCATCCACATACATGCTGTCCTTACCGGAGAGCAACGGAATTGCGTATGCCTTGCACATATCCCGCAAAGCCCAGCAGGCGCGCACCAGTTGGGCGGCCTTGAATTTACCGTCCGGATTTTCAACCGCGTGATACTGAATGCTGGGCCAACAAAAATTATCCACCCCGCCAATGTGATCCAGGTCTGCGCCCACTGCAACCAGCCGTCTGACAGCTTCATCGATGCTGCAGGCGGTCATATGGTAGGCATCAATGGCTGAATAGGCCGGCAGCAAAGCCTGTGTGAAGGCCAGGCCTTTAGAAGCCGCCAGCACCGGTCGCGTTACCGTGGCATCGCTGTTGATATCCCGCTCGGCGCCCACCAGCGGTTTGATGACACTGGACCCCTGAACTTCATGATCATACTGCCGCACAATCCATTCCGTCGAGCAAATGTTGGGCCGCGCTAGCATGTCCAGCAGCAGCATACCGCATTCCTGGGGACCGTCGATCACCGGCTCAACCAATCCCCGCTGTTGCGGAGCAATCCAATCGGCCTCAAATTCCCATTGGGGAAAGCCGTGCTTGAGCAGATCCAGATCAATATGGGCGCAGGTTTTTCCGTCGTATGATATATGCAGTTTTCCGGAATCTGTATAGCGGCCAATCACCGTGCTCTCAACCGCGTGTTTTTCGGAAAGCCGCATAAATTCATCCAGGTCCTCAGGTCGAATGGACACGGTCATGCGCTCCTGGGATTCGGAGACCCAGATTTCCCACTGATCAAGGCCTTCATATTTAAGGGGCACTTTTTCAAGTTCGATTTCACAACCGTTGGCATAGCGCGCCGATTCACCGATCGAAGAGGACAGCCCCCCGCCGCCGTTGTCGGTGATAAACTGAATGAGTCCTTTATCGCGGGCTTCAAGCAGAAAATCATGCATCTTTTTCTGGGTATAAGGGTCGCCAATCTGCACATGTCCGGCCGGCGTGTTTTCCGAAAAGGTTTCCGAGGCGGCGGTGACGCCGTGGATACCATCCTTGCCCACGCGCCCGCCACACATAATGACACATTCGCCGGGGGACGTCCGTTTGTGCTCGGCCGGCTCACCGTTGATACGCGCCGGCATGATGCCGACGGCGGTGACAAATACCAGGCATTTCCCCAGGTAACCTGCATCAAAGATAACCTGACCGAAGGTTGTCGGGATACCGCTTTTGTTGCCGCCGTCACGCACGCCTTCGATGACACCGTCCAGCAGGCGCCGGGGATGCAAATGGGGCTTTAAGTCACCCCGGTAGTCACGCGGCCCGACACAATACCCGTAGCCTCCCATCACCAGGCGTGATCCTTTGCCGGTTCCCAGGGGATCGCGGTAAACACCCACAATTCCTGTGATGGCGCCACCGTAGGCCTCCATGTTGGATGGCGAGTTATGCGTTTCACCGGTAATGACATAGTAATGCTCATCATCGAAGCGACCGGCACCGGCATTGTCCCATAAAACCGAAATCACCCAGGGCTTTTGTTCTTTCAGCGCCCGGGTGGGCGCCTCGATGCAGGTCTTGAAAAGATTGTCTACCCGCTCACTCTGGCCGGTGGTCAGGTCCCGGTAATGAAACAATCCTTGAAAAGTGTTATGGTTGCAGTGGTCACTGCGTGCCTGGGAAATGTATTCCAGTTCAACATCGGTCGGATCAGAAAGACCGACGCGGGCGCGATCGGCCTGCACGTTTTTATCCCTGAAATATGAGCGGATGGTGGGAATATCGCTGGGATTTAAAGCCAGGTTACGCTCCACGCTAATGCGTGCCAGCGTTTTATCGCTATCAATCGGAACGGTGTCAACCGTTGGAATATGATCGAGCTGCACTTTGGGAATAATGATGCCGATACCGTTTTCAGGGTTCCATTTGGACTGGGGAATAATTTGCCATTGCTGAATGATGTCGTTGGCCAATAATTGACCGGCAATTCTGTTCAACTCGTCTTTGGCCAGATTGCTGCCCTGCACGCAATACCGTCTGGAGGTGTAAATGGCTGCATCGGCCGCAAAAGTCACTCCCAGCAGATCTTCAATCGCTTCAACGGCGGTCGCACCCGCATTATCCCGCACCCCGGGTCGGTAACCGACCCAGATGGTCCAGTCAAATGGAATTGCCAGCGGTTCAAAGGACGAAACCTGGGTAACCGGATTGGTGAAAATTTCAGTTTGGATTTTCTTGAACTGCTGCGGGTTCAAGTCGGCATCAATGGTCAGGATGTGAACAGACCGCACCCGCGAGAGCTGTATTCCAAAGTAATCGGATGCTTTGTGGCGAATCCCCTCGCCCTCGGCATCCAACAGGTGATCTTTCAAGGCAATTTCGAGTCGGGCAGGCATAACTGTGTTTAATCCTATTGTCAAAAAGGTTTATGGATTATCAGAGGCTTTACATTCGTTAAAGGTCAAATGTAATAGTTATTTTGTGTTTTGTGTTTAGTTTTTAAAACACCGCAGGTGAGATGACATGCGATCATTAGAAGACGAAATACCCGTCACCAAACCCTGAACACCAAATACTAAATACCAAACACTAGCCATGCGAACTAAAAAATCCCTTTGAGAAATCGAAGAATATTATCCTTGTATCTAAAAATATCATTATAGAAAACCAGAATGACCAGCAGCAGGATGATAAACAAACCAATTTGCTGGGCAACTTCGCGCACTTTCAAATTAACCGGGCGTCCTTTGATCAGTTCAATTAAAAAGAAAAGCAAATGCCCGCCATCCAATATGGGGATGGGCACCAGATTAATGATGGCCAGATTAACACTGATCAGGGCAATGAAAAAAATCAGATTGCTGATGCCGGCCTTGGCCTGGTCCCCGGCCATTTTGGCAATCATGATCGGGCCGCCGATCGTATCGGCAGAAATGTCGCCGGTGATCAGTTTGCCAATAATGATCACCATTAATTCGACAATGGTATACGTCTGTTTGAGACTTTCAGTCAACGCTTCAAAGAGATTCAATTCCCGCGTGTAGACATCGCCTGAAGCGCTGATTCCAATAATATAGCGTTGAATATCCTCACCAAAAAGGTTTTTGGCTGAAACCAATTGAGGTGTGACCTCAAAAACCTTGTCTGCATCCGATCGCCGAACTGTAATCTCAAGGGTTTTGCCGTTGCTGGCACCGATGAGTTCAGTCATATTCTCCCAGTTTGAAACCGTCACCCCATCAATGGCGCTAATCAGATCACCCGCTTTTAAACCGGCAGCAAGCGCCGGCGAACCCTCTCTGACCTCACCCACCGATGGTTTTAATATCATCGCACCTGACACCCAGAAAATACCGAAAAAGATGATGACCGCCAGCAGAATATTAAAAATCGGCCCGGCAGCGACGATGCACATGCGTTTGAGGACGTGTTTATGGGTAAAGGAGACGGATTGATCTTGCGGTGATACTTCGGCATCCGGCTCTTCGCCAACCATCTTGACATAGCCGCCGAGGGGGATGGCCGAGATGCGATAGTCGGTTCGACCCATTTTTTTTCCGATCAGCCGGGGCCCAAAACCCAGAGAAAATTTTTCGACACCGACGCCAAAGAGTCTGGCAATCAAAAAATGTCCGAATTCATGGAAGAATATAAGAACACCCAGAACAATGATAAACGATAATAGTGTGATGCCCATAATTTTGGTTATTCGTTATTGGTTATTGGTTATCCGTCGCTTGAACCAAATGCCCGATTCACAAACGACTGCAGGTTGTCTTAATAATCGCATGGCATTACCTTCCTGCCACGAAATCGGCTGCCTTTTGGCGCGCCTCCTGGTCGGCGGCAAGGATATCGGAAAGCGCCGGATTCGCTTGGACAGAATGCGCTTCCATGGCCATTTCGACAATCCGGGCAATGGCGGTAAATGAAATTTTATGATCCAAAAACGCGTTTACCGCAACTTCATTGGCAGCATTTAAAACCGCCGGCAGGGTTTTACCCACCCTGCAGGCCTCAAAGGCCAGGGCCAGACAGGGAAATTTAGCGAGATCCGGTTTTTGAAACGTCAACTCCTGCTGCCCGGAAAAATCCGGCAGCGGTTGATTTAACGCCAACCGCTGCGGATAGGACAGGGCATAGGCAATGGCGGCTTTCATATCCGGTATACCCAGTTGGGCCATCACGGCGCCATCCTGATAGGCCACCATTGAATGAATGATACTCTGAGGATGGATAACCACCTCAATCTGGTCTTGCGAAACGCCAAAAAGCGACTTGGCTTCCAAAACTTCCAGGCCTTTGTTCATCAGGGTGGCAGAATCAATGGTAATCTTGGGCCCCATATCCCAATTGGGATGATTTAGGGCTTGAGCCGTGGAGATATGTTGAAATTGGTCCAGCGGCAGGTCCAAAAACGGGCCGCCCGAGGCGGTTAGCAAAATTTGGGCTAAGTCGGCCTTACGATGTCCCTGAAGGCACTGAAAAATAGCGCTGTGTTCGCTGTCCACCGGCAGGATCTGGACGCCCTTGTGTGCTGCGTTGCGGGTAACAATCTCACCGGCCATTACCAGGGTTTCTTTGTTGGCCAACGCAATCGTTTTGCCGGCTTCAATGGCTGCCAGGGTCGGCTTCAATCCTGCGGCGCCAACCACCGCCGTCAGGACAATATCCACGCCTTCGCAGCTGGCTGCGGCCCGGTAGCCTTCATCTCCGTAAAGCACCTCTGTTTTTGTGCCGGCCTCAAGCGTTTGCTTTAAGCGCTGCGCGCTTTCGGCGTCAAAGACGACCGCTAATTCGGGGGCAAACTGATTGATTTGCGTGGCCAGCAGATCCGTATTGGTTTTGGCCGCCAGTACCTTGATCGTAAAGTGCTGCGGAAACATCTCAACAATTTTGAGGGCATTGCGACCAATGGACCCCGTGGAGCCCAGTATGGAGAGGTGCTTCATTGTTGTCTCAAACCGCTATACTTCAATAGCCTCGTATAACAAATTAAAAGATTTTAATCATCAGTTACGGGTTTCGCGTTCCGGGTTACGCGTCGAATATGAGCAAAAAGCGACAAAAACTCGAAACACGTAACACGCAACCCGTAACTCGTAACACGCAACCCGTTACTCTAAAATATAAACCGGATAAAAAGATATGCCACCGGAGATGCGAACAAAAGGGCGTCAATACGATCCAGAATACCGCCATGGCCGGGCAATATGTTGCTG
>JAHEIW010000400.1 GCA_024639185.1 Deltaproteobacteria bacterium
TATTCAGGCATCAATTCGTCCGGATTCAAATCTCTGAATGAAGGCGACCAGGTGACGTTTGATATCGAGGAAGGTCAGAAAGGGCCGGCCGCGGTCAATGTCACTATAGTTTAATTGCATTTCCAAGCGAATTTAGGGCGTTCCGTCAACTGCTGATGAGACGCCCTTTTTTTTGTCTGTGGGGCCATACGCACGATGTCTACCGCGTCTGCATTGCGGGCCTTCCTGGACTCAGCTGCTTGCTGCGCCCGCGAATAAATTATAAAGCCAGCCGAAAATAAAGGTGACGACTGCGGCATCAAACAAGGCATACAGGCTTCCGACAACGGCATCACCGAAAGTGCCCGCCGCCGCAAAACCCGGATAAATTGAGGCCAGCATCATTAAGAACGCTTTTCCGTATCCCGGCCAGATCGCGTTAGCCATCCCGACAAGCAAAACCGCGCCGGCCCAAACAATGGCCGCGGTAATCGTCAACGCTTTTAGATTAAGCTTCATTTTGCGCCTCCTTTTTATGCTTCCGTTATTTTGCTTCCACCTTTTAATATAAGGGGTTGGGCCCGCGATGCAATACTCAGTTTTCAACGTTACTCCGGTCTGCACAGGCACCCCGGTTCTCCGGTATGGCATTTTCCTGCTTGCAATACACGCCAGGCCAATTTAAAATTAAATAAATCTGAGCCATTAAATGAAAGGATGGATTGATGAAAAGACCGCTTCATATCGGGTGGGTCATCATACTGTCGCTATTGGTATTATCTGCCACCAGCATGGCAGAGCAGATTAAATTTTCCGATTGGGTGGGAATCGAAGAATCCGATGCGGCAACCAACACGAATCGGAAAAGAATCGGCACGACTGCCGCAGACGGCAACAGCTCCTTATGGCTGGCAGTTTCTGCATCAGGAGGCGAGCGAATTGAATTGACCCTGGAATCGGATAAAATGATCGTATCTGATTATTTTTCATACCGCATTGACCGGGTCGACAATCTGACGCTTCGATCGGCGCAAAAGGGTTGCAATGGCAACTGCCTGACCGACGAAGTGGAAAAAAATGGCGAATTGATTCGAACCCTACGACGCGGGTTGCGCATTAAATTTGAATTCGATACTGCGCCGGACCTTACCCGGCAGCCCACCTTTTCCCTGCGGGGATTTAGCAGAGCTTATCAATGGTTGCTCGCCGATTAGTTCTTCGGAAGACAGAGGACAGGTAGCTCATAGCTCATAGCTGATAGCTCAAAGCAGATAAACAGAAATATTTGAACTGATGAATTCTTAAACCACAGAGAGCACAGAGGACACAGAGATAAATTTATTTTTTGGTTTGCCGGGGACAACGGCAAACCAAAACCAATCTGCCCTGGCGGGCTTTTTGTAAGCACTATCTACAAACTTTATACATAGATCACCAACTATTTTATTTCGAAATAGCAGTGGCTTTAAAGCTTGGAAGCGAGGAGGCTAAAAACTGAGATTAGAATTCTGACCATTGGCAGTGAGAAGTATGAATTAAATAAGAAAAACATCGCGTAGCGATTGAGTGTTTTTGTCCAATCGGTATCTCCCGATTGGACAAAAGAAAATAAACTCTCTGTGAACCCACGCCCGCCATGCGATGCCGCAAGGCGAGGCGGGCGGGTCTGTGAACTCGAGCGAAGCGGGTGGTTAAAAAATTCCAAATTAAATTATTCGAACTTGATCAATAGGTCCTCTGTGTTGACGTACTACCCTGAGCAAAGGGCAACCCGAACCTCGTAACCCAAAACACAAAATACGGAACACATCATACAGAAGTCAGAGGTCAGGAGTCAGAAGGCAGAAGACCCGTCTTCGCTCTATCGAGCTTCGCCGGGCAGGCAGAGGTTGGGAGGCCGGCCGACAACGCCAATGTTTCAAACCCGGCGGGTATACTCTTATCTTGTTATCCATAAGGGATCGCCGCCGGTTGCGGGTTGATCTTATCGATTTCGATTCGCGTGCGCCGACATCACATCATCGACGATCTTGATCCCATCCACGGCCCCGCGGCCGGCATCCGGGTGGTTATCGATATAAACGACGATATAAACCAGGTTGTCACGTGCCACCACGGCGCTGGCGGCATAAAGCATAAGATTCGGATTGTACCAGGCAACTTTCGGCTGTTTGAGGTTGGTTACATCCGCGACAACAAAACTAAACTCCTTATTTTTTACACCGGGCCAGAATTCTGGATGACTGGAACCTAAAGCTGCGTCCATCGCTTCTTGCAACTTCGGGTCATGAGCGTTTCGCAGATCGGGGTAGCTGGTT
>JAHEIW010000401.1 GCA_024639185.1 Deltaproteobacteria bacterium
TAATTGTTCCTGATACTAAGAATTCGTACAAAAATTGATTTTTCAGGGTAACACTTTCTTCTGCGCAAAAGAAAGGAGAAAGTGTTATGGGAACGAGACATTTCAGCCAAGTACAAAAGCTATCCATCTTAGACAGCGCAGCCGAAATCGGCGTTCAGAAAGCGGCTGAGCTAGCTGGTGTTCACTACACCAGCGTTTATGAATGGCGCCGTCAGCTGCACAGCTTGGGCCGGCAAGGTTTTTTGGATTACAAACCTTCTTATCCAGGCCGGGGCATCAAGCAAATCAGCGCCGAGCAGGAAAAAGCCGTCCTTGATACCTGGCATGATAATCGCGGTTTTGGGCCGGGCCAGGTCAGAAACCAGCTTCGGCGTCAGGCCATAACGATTTCCATACGCACGGTACGATCCATCATGCAGGCCAACGGCTACAAGGCTGCAGCGAAAAAATCGGGTAAAACGGATTGGCAACGCTTTGAAGCCCGCCGTCCGCTGGAGTTGGCCCAGATGGATGTTTTGGAATTTTTCATCAACAAACTCAAAGTACACCTGCTGTTGCTGCTCGATGATTTTTCCCGTTTTATCCTCGGCTGGCAGCTGTTAACAGAAACCTCCACCGATGCGGTTATTTTATTGGTTCAAGGCGCCATCGACCGCTACGGCAAGATGCAGGAGATCTTAACCGATCGCGGTTTTATCTTTTACTCCTGGCGCGGTATCAATCGTTTTGAAAGGTTTTTGCAAACCCAGATTATTGATCATACTCATGCTCGGCCCCATCATCCTCAAACTCTGGGAAAGGTGGAAGCCTGCAACCGGCGCCTGAAGCAAGAGCTCATTGATCAGCAGCATTTTTCAAATGTTCATGACGCCCAAGCGGCCATCGATAATTGGGTTCACAATTACAACTACAAACGCACCCACCAGGGCATCGGGGGGCTGGTGGTACCAGCGGAGCGTTTTCATGGTCAGGCCGATCACGTATTGGCAGCCATGTCAAAAGGCATCGACGTCGGCTCTGATCATTGCTATAGTTTCTGTGGAATTGAACGCAGTATGATCAACCTGGTGCTGAACCCGGATGGCAAATTGACACTTTACCTTCTGGGCCAGCCGATTTTCTTGACAGGAGGCGAACATGTCACAGAAACTGAGCCCCGATGAAGCAGCCGTAGTGATTAAGGCCAAAAAAATTCTCAAAGCCCGAGGCCTTTCGCCGGATACGGATGTTAAAACGATTTGCCAGGCGGCCGGCATATCGCGCAAAACCGGTTACCAGCGAGCCAACAAGCCGACGCCGACTTCTGATGCCCAGCAACAAGCGTTGCGTGAGCAACTCGAACAGCTCACCGCAGCACATGAAGATCTCAAAAAGCGCTTCGACGATGTACGCTTTGAAAACGAGGGCCGAAAAATTGCCTGGGAAATTCATGAAGTCGATAAAATGTTGGCCGAAAAAAAAAGCACTTCGGTCAAGACCAAAAGCAAAAAGCGATAGCTTTCTTTAGGATTGAAGACCGCCCGTTACGAGAAGCCGCTTGGGTGCTTGCCGTCTCTGCCAGCACGTTAAGCGGCTGGAACCAGGGCTTTGATGAAAACATCAAGCCGATAAAGGTGGCCGATAATCGCGGCAAGGCATCCAAGGTCACCATCGAAATTGTCAGACGCATATGCGAGAAAGCCAAACGGTTAAAGCAACAGGCAAAGCGCATCCGTCTCAAGCAGTTTACCAAAGCCCTGGAAAAAGAAGATGCAATTTATCTCAGCGCCAAGACGGTCAACGAGATTTTAATTGCCAATGATCTGGCATCGGCTCAAAGCCGCAAAAAGCGGCCGCGGTTTTACCAGAGTTTGTGCCAGCGGATACCCAACGGTCTTTTAAGTCTGGATGGCAGTGAATTTACCATCTGGCTCGATAATATGCCTTTTACCTTCAATTTGGAGTTAGCCGTGGATGTCGGCAGTTTTACCCATACCGCCTTCAGCATTGCCGATACGGAAACCACTGATGAAGTGATCAGCGTTTTGGAGGCGCATCGCCGGCAGTGGGGAACCCCGCTTGGCATTGTTTGCGATCACGGCAGCGCCAACTTGAGTGAAAATGCTATGGACTATATTCACGCACAAGGGATCGAACTGGTTGCCGCCGGCCCGGCCAACCCCAAAGGCAACGGCACGGATGAAGGTGCTTTCAGCCAGATGAAAAATACCCTGGGTGTCATCGGCCTGGATATGTCCTCGCCGAAAGCATTAGCGAAAAGTGTTCTAAACGCCTTGGCGTCTGTCTATGTA
>JAHEIW010000402.1 GCA_024639185.1 Deltaproteobacteria bacterium
ACTGAGTCTGATATCTTTGACCGCCTGATGAAAGGCATCTCGGACCTGACGATCTCTGAGCTGTCGTTGTTTTCTGGCAGCCAAAAGGTAGGGGTTTTGGTCATCGGCGCGTAATGCGGTTCGCACAGCCAGGTAATTTTCGATCTGCGTCAGTGCGATTTTGGGAACCGGAATCAAGCGATCCTTTCTGAATTTGGTTTTTTCGATATAAACGGTGCCATCGTGGCGACAATACTGATCGCGGTGCATCCGCAAGGGTTCGTTAATTCTCATACCGCAACGTGCCAGTAAAACGATCGCCAGATAAATGGCCATATCGGTTAAAAAGTATTTTGGTGTTTTTCGGATGTTTTGGCTGGCGGCATGCAGCAACCGTTCAGTTTGCGCCGGTGAGAAGACAAAAGGGACAAAGTAGCGTTCGGGCAATGGCGGGATATCCTTGAGGGGGTTATCCTCACAGATTTCCTGTCGCACTAGAAATTGAAAAAAGCTACGAAGCGCCGACAGGATCGTGTTGACCGTATTGGGGTGATCGCTGATTGTGGCCCTTAGCTGCAGAAAAAAAGCCGGCTGAAGCTGATCCCATGTGGCCTTTTGCGCTATCAGATATCGGTCAAAGGCCAACAGCGGTGGTTTGATACATTTTTTAGCATAACCCAACGCCTGACGGTAGTCGGCATATTGTTGCAGTTGCGGGGCCATAAAGCTTTCAAAATGTTTCATCAAAAAGCACCTTTCGCATCAATTGGATGTGGATGCGCAGATAGTTTTTGGTGGATTCGATTTTATCGTGTCCGAGCATCTCTTTGATCTCAAAGATTGAGGCACCGGCTTCAAGCAGGTTCTGGGCGTAGGTGTGGCGCAACCAATAGGCTGTTGAGAGCAGACCGACCTTTCTCATCGCTTTGGTGATATGATATCCTACAGTACCGGAACGCATCGGTCGGAAGGGAGGATGCAGGGTTAAAAAAACGCGGCGGTGTTCGCTTTGAGGTCTGGCTCCGATCACATATGCTGCAATGGCTTTGACGGTATGTTCGGGCATGGGAAGTTCAATAGGGTTTGTGCCTTTTCGCTCGGCAAGCGTTAACTGCTGTGTGCTAAAGCTAATATCGTTGAGTCTGATTTGGCTGATCTCTTTGTGACGAAGTCCCATTGTGTAGGCCAGTTGCACCAGGGCATAGGTTCGGATATCGGATACATTGCCAATGGTTAAACCGGCAAACAGTTTTCGGATTTCTTGGTGCCGCAAAAAATTGGGTGGTTTGGCTTGAGCATATTCCCGTCGGCTGACCACAAAAGGGGCGAGATTTCTTTTGATGATGTTTCGCTCATGGTACAAATACGTTAAAAAGCCGCGCAAGTTGCAACGGTAGATTCTGCATGACCCTGCTGCAAAAGGTGCCAAGAATTGTGCCATAAAAGCATCTACCTGTTCAATTTTTAATGAGCCAAGATCGATTTTATGCGATTGCAGATATTGATCAAAAGCCACCAGCACTCTTTTTATAATTGATATTTGGCGTGCGGTTGCCTGCCGGTGGGTTTGCTGATAGCTTAGATAATCTTCATAGATTTTTGGTAAATCAATCGGCGGTGGCCGGTTGGAGAAAGGTTTTGGTATTTTGCCTTTGCAAAATAAATAGCGTGAGAGTCCATTGATGGCCGGCACACTGCTTTGCTCTGTGATTTTTTTAAAATATTCAAGGCTGTTTGAAGTAAAAAGTTGTTGCCAGCTAATTGTTGTGTTTTTGCTAAAACAAAGAAATTGGTTTAACTGCGCTTGATAGTTTTTTCGGGTATTACGGGTATATCCGACTGATTTCATCCATTGCAGATAATCTGCAATGGCCTGCTTTAGAAGCTGATAGACACAGTTATGGTAATGGGTCCCTAATTTTTCTGATGGCCGTTTTTGATCCGTGGTGTCCGTCATGTTTTTTGCCCAAAGCAATTGGCGAGTAGTTGGTGGATGGTGGCCGGGTCATGGGTTTGCATGTCCTTGGCGGTTTTCAGTGCTGTCGGGCACGATGGGGGTGTTTGCGGCAGCGATAATACCTGGAAAAGACGGCCGTCAAAAGCGATCAGATCTTTATCAATCAATAAATCGCGGGCGAGGATATACTCATCGACGGTGATCTGCACAAGTGAGCAGATTTTATCATAACAGTAGTAGGATAGTCCGTTGCGATCGGCGACGATTACCAGAAACAAGTACAGCAAAAGCTCATGGTGGCTGAGGCTGCTCCAAAAGCCCTGTCGCAAAAAGCGATGTTCGATAAAGG
>JAHEIW010000403.1 GCA_024639185.1 Deltaproteobacteria bacterium
TGTAGATGGCTGGCTATTCATGGGCGACCTGGCCTCTAAAGATGAAAACGGCTATATTAAAATCTACGGGCGCACCAAAGATTTGATCAATCGCGGCGGCTATAAAATTTACCCCTATGAGTTGGAGTCGTTAATCATCAATCATCCCAGAGTCGAACAGGTAGCCGTGGTGGCAACGCCCAATCCGGTTCTGGGAGAATCCATCTGCGCCTGCGTCATCCCGGTCGCAGACCAAACTCTGTCCTTAAACGAAATAAGGGAATTTATGCAGGATAAGGTTGCGCCCCATAAACTGCCCGATGAACTGTGTATCATGGAAGATTTTCCGAAACTGTCCGGCGGGGTCAAGCTAAAAAAATTCGGAGAAGGCGGTTTAACAGAGCTGGCAACTAGAGACGAAAATCGTGAACGAATTCGGTAACAACAACCATCCATCTAAATCACCATGGCGTAGACGATCCCGGCATCCTTCCAGATGCTGACCTGATAATCGCCCACTTCGATGATATATTTTCGATCACCGTCAAATTGAACATCCACATCATATGGAAGTTTGAGGATCATACAGCCTTTTCAAAGTTTGGCGGATGCCGTGTTGCCGGAAAAAAGTCTTGACAATCAATCCTTGTTCAATAACCATTTGAGCCTCAATCAACGACCGATATACAGAGGCAGCTGAATTCCTACGGAACGTTTTGCATATCTGGCAAGTCACCATCACCGACGAAGGAGGGTACCATGAAAAAGACTATTCTACTGATTTTTCTCGTTGTATGTTTCGGTTTTTTTAGTGCGGCTGGCGCCATAAAGGCTGAGGCGGCCAGTGTAAAGTTAACTTACAGCAATTTTTTCCCGCCCGCTCATATTCAGAGCAAACTGGCCGAATCCTGGTGTAAGGAAGTTGAAAAACGCACCAATGGGCAGGTGGTCGTTGAGTATTTTCCAGGCCAGACCCTGACCAAAGCCAGACAGGTTTATGACGGCGTCGTCGAGGGCATCTCAGATGTCGGTTTTTCCGTGCTGGCGTATACACGCGGCCGATTTCCGGTCATCTCAGCCGTTGATTTACCTCTGGGTTACACCAGTGGCACGGTTGCAACAAAGGTTGTCAATGACGTCTACAACAAATTCCAGCCCAAAGAGTTAATGGATACTCAGGTCATGTATCTGCATGCCCATGGACCGGGTCTCATTCATACCAGGGACAAGCCGGTCAAAAAAATGGAGGATATGAAGGGATTGAAATTCAGAGGTCATGGCACCAGTGCGCTAGTCGTAAAGGCACTGGGCGGGACGCCGGTTCCGAAACCCATGCCGGAGACCTATCAAATGCTTCAAAAAGGTGTGGTCAACGGTGCGGTCTATCCTTTTGAAGCCAATAAAGGTTGGAAGCTGGGAGAGGTCACCAATTATGCGACCGCAGATTTTTCGGCAGCCTACACCACATCTTTTTTTGTGGTGATGAATAAAGCGAAGTGGAACTCGCTGTCGCCCGATAACCAAAAAATAATATCTCAGATCAATGTTGAATGGGCGGCCAAACATGGTGAAGCCTGGGATACCAGCGATGCGGAAGGAATCGTTTTCTTCCTCAATCAAGGTGGGCAAATTATCGGTCTTGACAGTAAAGAGGCGGCCCGATGGAAAAAGGCCGTTGCACCGATCATTGATGAGTATGTTACCAAAACCAATGACAAAGGGCTTCCGGGAAAAGAGATAGTCGATTTTACCATCAAGACCCTCAATAGCCTGCAATAACCTTTACACCAGGGTGGACCCTGTAGCGGGGTCCACCCCATTTGGCCTCAACATACGGGAATATGGATGAAACCATTTTGGCGGTTTATTGATCGTATTCTGGAATTAATGAAAATTGTCGGTGCTGCCTGCCTGGTGGGGATGATGCTTTTAACCTGTGCCGATGTAATCGGGCGGCTTTTTGGTCATCCCATATTTGGTTCGGTGGAAATCGTCGGTTTCATGGCCACGCTGGCAGTGGTTATGGCCCTGCCGTACACCCATAAGGTTGAAGGTCATATCGGTGTAGAATTACTCGTACGCCTGTTTTCAGAGAAAACCCAAACCATAATTGAAATCTGCACGGGCGCTTTAAGCCTGGCTTTGTTTGCCATTGTGACCTGGCGAATGTGGATATATGCAGTGACGATGAAAGAATCCGGCGAAGTCTCCATGAACCTTGAACTTCCCGAACACTATGTAATCTATGTTGCTGCCTTCTGCCTGCTCATATTTGCCTTTGTTATTCTGCAAGATATCCTGAACC
>JAHEIW010000404.1 GCA_024639185.1 Deltaproteobacteria bacterium
CGGCTGAAATGAATGTCGAAGTCGGCCAGACAGTAGCGCTGTCCTCACCCGAAGGGCAACAGGTTCCTGCTCAAATTATTGAAGCCGATGACCAAAAAGTGGTGGTTGATCTCAATCATCCGTTGGCCGGCGAAACGCTGACGTTTGACATTGAAGTTGTGGGCATCAGCGATTCGCCGACCCAGCAAGCGGCAGGCTGTGGAACTGGCTGTCATTGTTCCTCGGACAGTGACTGATAAAGCAGCGTCGAAATACGTAATGGCCACAAAGGCGCAAAGACACAAAGGTTAAAAAGAATACAAATTAATAAAATTTTTTCTTGGTGAGCTTGGAGTACTTCGTGCCTTTGTGGTAAAAAAAGCTTCGCATTAATTTTCATGCAAAATACAGATGAATGGTTTGTGTACATGCTCCGATGTCGCGATGGGAGCCTATACACCGGCATCGCCACAGATGTTGAGCGCAGATTTGCCGAACATCAAAGCAACAGCGGCGCAAAATATCTCAGGGGACGCGGCCCTCTGGCGCTGGTTCTCAAACAGCGGGTCGGTCATAGAAGCCGGGCTTTGAAAATTGAACGCAGCATCAAGCGCCTGCCAAAACATAGAAAAGAAACGCTTGTTAAGACCGGCGCAGGCCTGCAAGCCCTGCTCTCCAATCGCAAGCTTTAAATCTCCACTCACAACATCTCCGGCCTGTTCTGATTGCACAATCCTCGCCACGTCACTTCGTTGCGACCCCTGCTTGCCGGCCATAGCCATTGTGGCGAAGGCTGGACGCCTGAAACCCTGTCGTTGGGCCTTTGAAGTGCAGAATCCGGTACTATGTTAATTGAGGGTTCGGGGCGTTTTTCTAAACACGCTGGCGGCATGAATCATCTGCGACTTCAGACAGTACACGATTTCGCTGCCGATAATTCATTCCGCTATTGTCACGGGTTGGATGGAAAAACTCCCCGACCCCTCATGTTAATTACATTACCAAAACAAAGTGAAATTGAATGCTGATCCGTCCCTCACGCCAAACAGACGCGCAGGCAATGGCCTATGTCTATGTGCAGACCTGGCAGGACACCTATCTGGGTCTGGTGCCATTCGGCTACCTGTATGCAATGTCAGCCGGCGAGCTGGAACGCGGATTTCTTAATGAAACCCGGAGCAAGCGCGCCCTCAGCTTTGTTGCTGAAGATGCCGGTGAGGTGCGCGGGTTTATCAGCGGCGGTCTTGCGCGGCAGGCCGATGATATTTACGAAGGTGAAATTTACGCGCTGTATGTGCAGAAGAATTATCAGCGACAGGGTATCGGTACGCAATTGGTGCTGGCGCTGGCCACCGCCTTCAACCGTTATGATATCCATTCGATGCTCGTCTGGGTCCTCGAGCACAATCCCTGCCGTCGGTTTTATGAAAAATTAAACGGCCTGTACCTGTGTAAAAAACGCCTGCCTTTGGCCGGAGAGATGCTGGACACCGTTGCTTACGGATGGATCGACACCGGCCTGCTCGCCACCTGAGGATCCGGCGTAAACCAACGCCTTTCAGAACCCGCTTCGAATTTACTCCCGTTTTTTATCGAGCTCCGCTCGTCAATCGATTGCTTAACAATTTAATGGGCGTTTTGTCATACTCAGCGGCTCATTTTAATTCATTAAGGGAAATTAACTGTTTCGCAAGGGAGGTCGATATGCCTGTGTTTGAACTGAGCCCGCAATCCGGGTTGTACTATGAGCATCATGCGCCCGCCGATGCCGCCGGCGACACTTTTTCAGCGGGAGCCTGGCCAGTTTATGTCGCTACTGACTCTATTGTTCTGGAACATCACGATCGCGCAGTTTCTGTGGATCGGGGGATTGGCGGCCGTACCGGACATTACGCGCGGCAGTTATCTATTTTTCCTCAAACCCGTGATCGCGGCCTGCCCGGCAGTGATATTTCTGAATCAGGGCCTGACAGCCTGGCAGGTTCTGGCAATTCTTGTTATCTGTGCATCTGTGGGCGTGGAAGCCTTCTGGGGGTGGATCCGCCAACCCCAAACCGCCTGACACGCACCCTCATCAAGGATATGAAATTTAAAGCGTTCTCAGAAATAGGTGGTCTAATCTTTAGGTTGCTCGGTTGAGCCTTTTTATAAATCCTTTCTAGTAGCGGGCGCGTTTTCTGGGCTTCCGCCAGCGGGACCGTCCCATGGTCTCGATGTAATTGACCGCCTGAAAAATCGCGTTCAGGCTGAAAATCGGCAGCTGTTGATCGGTTAGCTGATACGGCCCCAGGAATCTTTT
>JAHEIW010000145.1:0-3620 GCA_024639185.1 Deltaproteobacteria bacterium
CGCAGTGACCTGCTCAGCAAGCTCATCGACAGAAAACTGACGGATCAGCAAATCAAGAAAAATAATATCGATGTCAGCAGCAAACAGATTGATACGGCGATAGAGCGACTTAAAGAAATGCGTTCCTATACGGATGAAGATTTAAGGGCAGGGTTGGCCGAACAGGGTTTAACTATGGAGGAGTACCGTGAAAGCTTAAAGCAACAACTGTTAAGAAGCAACCTGGTCAATCGCGAAATTAAATCAAAAATCGTTGTGACCAATGAAGAAATCGAAAAATATTACAATGCGCATCGGGCAAAATATGCGGGTAAAGCAAAATACCACATCTGGAATATCGCAATCCGGTTTTCACAGTTTGCCGCTGACACCGAAAAACAGATGGCTTATCAAAAAATGGAAAATGTTCTGGCAAAATTAAATCAAGGACGCTCATTTAAATCCATCCTTAACGAAAATTCTAATGCTCCGGGGACGCCTCAAGGAGCGGATCTGGGGTTGTACCAACTGGACGAGCTGTCGGCTGAGTTACAAAGTGTCGTTAGACGTATGTCAGCAGGTGAATACAGTACCATTTTAAGTTTTGCCGGCGGATATCAGATTATCTTTGTCGAAGAAGTCGTTACGACTGATCTCAAAACCATGAATGACGTAAAAAATGAAATCCAGGAGATTTTGTATAATGAAGCGATCGACAATCGCTACAATACGTGGTTGACTGAGCTTCGCGAGCGATCGCATATAAGGATTATTCAATAGCGTTCGCCGACTTTCGGATGTTGACGTGCAGCCCGAAACCTCAAACTCGAAACGCGCTTACGATGAAACCTGAAAAAGAATATTTGTCCTTTGGATATTATCTTCAGTCGATAAGGCTCGAAAAAAATATAACCTTGGAGACAGTAGCCGAAGAGACCCGCATCGCGATGAGTAATTTGGCGTCGATCGAAAAAGAAGATGTTGAATCACTTCCGGATCCGGTATTTGTACGGGGGTTTTTACGTTCATATGCACAGGCCATTGGCGCAGACGGAGATGAAGCCGTCAGGCTTTACGAGGCCCGGATCAATATGAAAAGCCGGCTGGAGGATATCCAAAGTTATTCGCCTAAATCGACTGTTGCCCCCTGGCGCAACCTGATTTTGTCGGTTATCGTCGTTGCGGGTTTAATCGGGTTGTCTCTGTATGGCATTTCTTACTTTGAGCATCGCAGCCTGCAGGATGAAGCCAATGAGCCCTCAAAAGCCGTCGAACCGCCAACAGAAAAGCATTCCGCTGATCGCAAGCCATCGGATACGAAAACTGAACCGTCACCCGAAATGGCTCAAAAATTGATGCTGCAAATAAGCGCCCTTGAAGACACATGGATTAAAATCATTGCTGACAATCACGAACCCAAAGAGTACACGTTACGCTCTGGAGACCAGCTCGAAGCAGAAGCAACCAGGGGCTATAATCTGCTGATTGGCAATGCTGCTGGGTTGGAATTGAAACTAAACGGCAAGCCCATAAAAATTTCCGGGAAGGAAGGCGAAGTCGTCAACCTTCAGATTCCTTGATTCTTTTTTGGAAAAAATGTTGTCTTAAAAAATGCAAACCGATCGTATCAAAATATTAGTGGACAGTATTAAACGGCTCTTGAGGCGTAAGGCGACCACGCACCTTAGCAATATTGTCGCCAAGACGCATGCGGCTGACCTGTCGGTTGTATTCCGTTCGCTATCGGTTTCCCAGCAGCACGAGTTATTCAGCCTGATCACCGATATTGAGCAAAAGGGGATTTTATTTAGTGAACTGGATGTCGATACTTTTTTAGACCTGGTTGAAGGAATTCAACTGAATGATCTCGTTGAAGTCTTTGAGCAGATGCCCAACGATGATGTGGCAGATCTGCTGGAGCGCTTGCCTGAAGAAAAAGCTGACGCCGTCCTGGAAAAAATGAAAAAGGATGAGTCAGATGAAGTCGAAGATCTGCTGCGCTATGAGAATGATACCGCCGGCGGCATTATGGTGCCTGATTTTATCGCCCTGGCTGAAGATACAACCGCCAAAGAAGCCATCGAAGCGTTGCAAAAAGAATATTCTGATGTTGAGATGCCTTTTTACCTCTATGTTGTTGATGATTATGGCAAACTGGTCGGCGTCAGTTCCTTGCGGCAGCTGGTGCTGGTGCCTCCTGAAACACCCCTTAGAAAGTTTATGACAACCGATGTTTTTTCAGTTCAGACTGACATGGATCAGGAAGAAGTTGCCAAAATCGTTGCCCGTTATGATATTTTAGCGGTTCCGGTTGTTGACGATACCAACCGGCTGGTCGGTATCGTAACGGTCGATGACGTCATCGATATTTTTCGACGCGAAGCCACCGAGGACATATTGAAAATGGCCGGTGTCGGTGAAGAATTTGTCGAAACCAAGTCCGTTTTGAAAAGTACGCGTATCCGTCTGCCCTGGCTTTTTGCCAGTTGCGTGGGCGGCCTTGTGGCCTTTTTTATCATCGGCAAATTTGAAGGCTCTTTGGCCAAGATTGCAACACTGGCTGCCTTTATCCCCGTCATTATGGGTATGGGGGGCAATATCGGCACCCAATCCTCCACAATTGTTGTCCGGGGTATTGCCACAGGGCGGATCGATATTCGGGACTTTTGGTCAGTCCTTTTTAAGGAACTGACGATCGGGGTTATTTTGGGCGTCATCTATGGCCTGCTTATCGGCAGTGTTGCCCAGATGCGATATAGCACGGGCGCACTGGCCATTTCAGTTGGACTGGCGGTCATCTGTTCCATGTCTGTCGCTGCCCTGGTCGGTTCGCTGGTTCCTATGGCTTTTGCGCGCATCCATATTGACCCGGCTGTCGCTACCGGTCCATTTGTAACGACCGCCATTGATATCATCAGCGTTTCCTTTTATTTTATGATAGCCACCGCACTATTGGGTCTCTGATTTAATGTCTGTTTTTTCCACGCCTGCCATTTTACTCCGCAGACTCGATTACGGGGATTACGATCTCATTCTCACATTTCTGTCCCTTCAGCGCGGCAAAATATCGTTGATTGCAAAGTCAGCTAAAAAAAGTACAAAACGATTTGCAGGCACGTTGGAGCTTTTTTCGCTCATAGAAGTCGTCGGCAGCACGGGCAAGCGACGTGGCCTGCCTGTGCTGCAGGAAGCAGCCCTTGTATCACCCTATGCCACGATCCGCTGCGATATTAATAAAACGGCTTATGCCAGTTACTGGTGCGAGTTAATTTACAACTGGCTCGAAAAAAACCAGGTACAAACTCAAATTTATTACCTGCTAAAATATGTCCTTGGTGAACTTGATAGCGGTTCCTCAACCCCCGCTGAATTAAGCGTTTTGTTCCAAATGCGGCTGCTTAGTCTTTCCGGCCATCGCCCGAACCTGTCGCAATGTGCGAATTGCGGTAAAAAGCTTGAAACCATCGATACCCAGCAAGTCGCCTTTGATGTTGCCAGAGGGGCAATCCTGTGCCAGGGCTGTGTGTCAGGCTCTGGTGGACGCATCCGGCTTTCGAAGGGAACGATCAAACAACTCATCTGGGTTGAAAACGCAGACCTTTTAAAAGCCTCCAGGGTTCGATTCGGTGCACAGGCGCTAA
>JAHEIW010000145.1:3720-5778 GCA_024639185.1 Deltaproteobacteria bacterium
TGTGTGTCAGGCTCTGGTGGACGCATCCGGCTTTCGAAGGGAACGATCAAACAACTCATCTGGGTTGAAAACGCAGACCTTTTAAAAGCCTCCAGGGTTCGATTCGGTGCACAGGCGCTAAAGGAGAGTTCAGAGTTGCTTGAGGCCTTTGCGCCATATGTATTAGGGCAGCAACCGCGTAGCCTTAAGTTTTTGCGACAAATTCGAAAAGCATAAACGCGTTTAATTGGTTTAATAGGTTAATATGTTTTTGCTTGAGCAGTTATTTCATCACCATAAGGTTTGAATCCAGTTAGCAAAAATTACCTCAAAATAGACAACCAATCGAACCAATGAAACCAATAAAACGAATAAAACGGTTTGTGTTATGTCGAGCAAATTCAAATTTCTTTGCAAACGGAGCAGGCAAAAAGTAAATATCAATCACGAAAGCACGAAATAAAGGAAATCGCGAAATTTTATTTTATGATTTTTTTTCGTGTTTTTAATCTTTCGTGCTTTCGTGATAGGGTAATTCAAAAATGTCGGATAAATTCAAAACGATTCTTGAAAATGAACCCATTGAAGCCTCGGCACCCTGCCGGATTGATATGGGGGGTACGCTGGACATCCGTACCTTTTATCTCCCCCTGAGACATCTGTTTCCGTGTACGTTTAACATTGCCCTGGGGCTTAGAACCCGAGTGCGGCTGATGCCGTATCATAAAGACCGCATCAAAATTTCATCTAAAGGCTTCAAAAGCGCAGAATATTCCAACGAGCGGGTGCCCTTTGTGCACCCACTGGGTCTGATGTTTGCCGCCGGGGCCTATTTTAACGTTAAAAATGTTCACGTCCGCATTCAATCCCAATCACCTCCACGCAGCGCCCTGGGCGGCTCATCGGCCGCAGTTGTCGCTTTGATCGCTGCTTATTCAAAGTTATGCCTGAAAACATCTAAAGTCGAACCGCTTTCGCGATCCCAGATGGCTATCCTGGCACAGGTACTTGAGGAAACGGTTGCCGGCGTACCCTGTGGCTTTCAGGATCAGCTGGCAGCGATATTTGGAGGTGTCAATGCCTGGAATTGGCCACGTCGCATCAACAGTCCGCAATTCCGCAAAAAAGTGGTCGTGCCCAAAAGGCGGCATCAACATTTTGAAAAGCACTTGCTGGTGGCTTACTGCGGGCAACCGCATGTTTCCAAGGACATTAACGGACGCTGGGTCCAGCAATTTCTAAAGGGTAAATTTCGCCATCTTTGGGCCGACATCATCACATGTACCCGGCAATTTGTTGCGGCGGTTGCAGATCGACAATATACACTGGCTGGGAAATTAATGAACAGGGAAACGGCTCTGCGTCAAAAAATGACACCGGATGTTCTTGACAAGGTCGGTACACAATTGGCCAGGTCGGCCCGAACATCCAAATGTGGTGCCCGATTTACAGGTGCCGGGGGCGGGGGATGTGTCTGGGCTCTGGGTGAAATTGAAAATATTGACAGATTAAGATCATTGTGGGAAGAGATACTTTCATCTGAAAAGGAGGCCCGGCTGCTGGATGTCAAAATCGACTCTCAGGGGCTGTTGGTTCATTAACCGGCAAAAATCATGTGTCAGTGTTCAGGTATCAGTCAGCTGGCAGGCGTTACATCTGTTTAATTGGTTTGATTGGTTTAATTTGTTCGATTGGTTCAGTTTAGACAACTAATACAACCAATGAAACCAATAAAACAAGTCATTGAATCCCTATACGATTTAGCGCTGAACCAAGAATCTCTGAACCGTGAGAATGAAAAGGAAGACGAAATGTACTTTCAGGATGTCATTGCAGAGCTGAATAAATTCTGGGCCCGCAAGGGCTGTGTGATGGTGCAACCATATGATCTGGAGGTGGGCGCCGGGACATTTCATCATGCCACGACCTTAAAGGCGCTAGGACCTGAGCCGTGGAACGTCGCCTATGTCCAACCTTCGCGACGGCCGACCGACGGTCGATATGGCGACAATCCCAACCGGCTGCAGCATTATTATCAGTATCAAGTGCTTTTGAAGCCATCGCCTTTCGACGTCCAGA
>JAHEIW010000145.1:5878-8306 GCA_024639185.1 Deltaproteobacteria bacterium
TAGATGCGCTGGCGGCAACTTTGCAGAAAAAGTTGAGCGAAGCCCGTATTGATCACGGTTCGGCAAAAACATACGGGACGCCCCGGCGGCTTGCCGTTCGAATCGAAAACGTTGCTGTCAAACAGCGACCGCTAAAGACCGAATTGACCGGGCCGCCTGTAAAGGTTGGATTGGATTCGTCCGGCAAGCCGACGATGGCCGCCAAAAAATTTGCCGAGAAAGCGGGTGTTAAAATTGCGCAGTTGAGTGTTAAAGAAACCAAGAAGGGCGCCTATTTATGCGCGCTAAAAAAAGAACGGGGCCAGGCAGCGCGAACCCTGCTCAAAGATATCCTGCCAAAGGCGATACTGGCCACCCCGTTTCCCAAAACCATGCGCTGGGCAGACCAGGATATCACCTTTGCCAGGCCGATTCATTCCTGCCTGGCCCTGCTGGGTTCTAAGATTATTTCGATCAAACTGGGAAATGTAAATGCCAATCGTTACGTCAACGGGCATTATTTCATGAATCCCGCCAAAATCAAAATTAATTCAGCCGATGATTATATCCGCTGCATGAAAGATGCCCAGGTAATTGTTGATCTGGATGCGCGCCGCAAAGCCGTCGAAAGCGAGATAGCTGCTGCGGCAAAGAAAGTCGGCGGCCGTATTTTGCCCGACCAGGATTTAGTGGACATAGTCACCAATCTGGTGGAATATCCGGTGGCCGTGGCCGGTGAATTCGATAAGGAATTTCTCGAATTACCCGATGAAGTCCTGATTACCGCCATGCGGGAACACCAAAAATATTTTGCCGTTATCAATAAGTCCCGCAGGCTGTTGCCTTATTTTATCGCTGTTAATAATACCAGGGCCCGCGATATGAAACTGGTGGCAAAAGGCCATGAGCGCGTGCTGCGCGCACGCTTGGCCGATGCCCAATTTTTTTACGAGGGTGATCTGGAGGTCTCGAATAATCAGCGGGTCGAAAAACTAAAAGGGGTTTTATTCCAGGCCCGGCTGGGCACGATGTATGAAAAAGCGCAGCGTGTCGCCCAAATCGGTAAATTCATTGCTAAATCGGTGGATATCGGGCTGTCAGACGAAACGCAGGCAAATGGGCTTAAAGCCCAGGTGGCCCGAGCGGCAAAACTGTGCAAGTCGGATCTGGTTAGCCAGGTGGTTGGAGAGTTTCCCAAACTGCAGGGTGTGATGGGTAGAGTCTATGCCACCATAGCGCGTGAGTTGCCAACGGTATCGGCTGCCATAGAGGAACATTATCGACCCACGTATTCCGGCGGTCCGCTGCCGGAAACCATAACCGGATCCGCTCTGAGTATTGCCGATAAAATCGATTCTATCTGCGGATGTTTCAGTGTCGGACTCACACCCACCGGGGCATCCGACCCATACGCCTTAAGGCGCCAGGGAATCGGAATCATTCAAATCATGAACGACAAGGGATTTTCCTTTTCTCTGAGAAAACTGATCAAAAAAAGCCTGAGCCAATTTGACCTGAAGGATTCGGGTGACCTGAAAACACTGACGCGTAAGGTCTATACCTTTTTTCAAAACCGCATTGTCCAGCTGCTGGCCGATCAGGGATATGCGAGGGATACGATTGCTGCGGTTGTGGAAGTATCCATCGATAATGTGACTGAATTATGGAGCCGTCTGGACGCCCTCGAATCTCTCAAAGCCAAGGCGGATTTTGAGCCCCTGGCGGTTGCCTTTAAGCGGGTGGTTAATATTTTAAAAAAATCGGGTAAACTGCAGGGTAAGCCCAGACCCGGGGAATTGAAAGAAGATTTGTTTGAACATGAAAGCGAAACAGCGCTATTTACGGCCTATCAGAAAGTTGAAAAAACGGTGTCAGATGCCATGCAAAAGGGCCTTTATGAAAAAGCGCTACAGGATATTGCCACCTTGAGAGGTCCGGTAGATGACTTCTTCGATGGCGTCATGGTTCTGGCTGAAGACAAAAGCGTACGCCGTAACCGCCTGGCTCTGCTTGAACATATCGCTGCGTTGTTCAGCCAAATAGCTGACTTTTCAAAACTATCGACCTGATGCCACCCATCATAATGTGCAGCGCGTCAGCGGAAGTTTTGCACGTGTATTGCGGATTTATACCCGGCAGGGTTCTTTTGCGACGTTGCTTGGGGTCTGTCTGGATCAAAAAATCGGGGTTATTCCGGAAGAGAATAGAGCGGGGGAAAATAATCTCGCTCTTTTTTAATTTCTGCGACTATTTTTTCCACATCTGAGGTCGTCCATTCGCCATCTGCATTATTATTTTGCAGTCCTTCCAGGCGTAAAGCTGAAGCAATCATGCTCAAATTGGCACCGACGCGGTGTAAATCCCTGACCATCTGAAAGATTTTGTTCTTCTGGGGATGATCTTGCCATGGTTGCTTTTTGCCGATAACCACCACGTTCAGGGGCAGTCT
>JAHEIW010000405.1 GCA_024639185.1 Deltaproteobacteria bacterium
AGCAACGCTTGCATCTGGATCAAACCGCCCGCATTGAAGGGCAGATCACGACGCCCAGATTGTCGATTGCCGAAGGTGCCTCTTTCAATGGCGAAATTACCATGAGTGACAACGTAACACAGGTTTCCAAACCCGCTGCGACTGATGAGGCGGGGGTACCGAAAAAAGCGAAGACATTAAAATCCCAACAATAATTATCGATCATAGCGATTATCGGTTGTCAGCACCACACCTTAAATCAGAATTGGATTTGATTCTTTAACAAGGAGCTCGATTAATGCAAAAAGCCAAAGCCGCCGACTCCACATCTCTGGTGAGTAAGAATGTCAAAATTGAAGGTGAGATTGAAGGGCCTGAAAATCTGCACGTGGAAGGGTATATAAAAGGTGCCGTCGCCGTGTCGGGTGATATTTTTGTCGGCAATACCGGTGTTGTTGAAGCCGATTTGGAGGCCAAAAATATCGTTATTCAGGGAGAGGTCACCGGCAATATCACAGCTCACAAGCAGCTGGAGATTCATCCATCCGGCAGACTCATCGGTGACTGTTCCGCCACTTCGATTGACATCAAAGAAGGCGCCATGTTTGAAGGTCGCTCTGTGATGATGAAGACTGTGGATGCTGCCAGCGGTCGGCCCGCACCCCCGGCGAGCACACCGCCGCAACCATCTCAGAAACAACGTCAGCCGGAGTGAAGCGTTTTCAACGCAATTTATTGGTGGGATCACCTTCACGCACCATTGCATTTAAAATCTGGCGCTCGGTCTCGTCCGGCAAGATACCTTCCAGTTCGGCTTCAAGAACCAGATCACCATCCGTATTAAAATACACGGCTGTCGCCCTGGCCCGCCGGCGCTCATCAATATGAGTGATGGTAAATTTACAGGTGATGGTTTCATTAAAATAAACGGGTTGCTTAAATCTAAAGTTCATCACCGATGCCAGCCAGCCGATCTGCCCACCGATCTCCGTCAGCAGGCTGCCCACCAGCAGGCCATGGCATATCCGGTCGTGAAAATTTTTGGCATTGGCAAAACGCGATTCAAAATGGACCGCATTGTAATCACGGGTGATATCGGCAAAATTTTGCATGTCGGTTTGGCTAAATTGACGCGAAATGGTAAATGTATCACCCACCTGTAGACCCTGAATCGTTTTATTGCGAATTTCTGACATGACCGCTCCTGATTGATGTGCACAAACAAAAATCGAAATATTTAGCGCTGACGGAGTTGAAAACCTGTTTTACTTCCGGGGTCAGATTCGGTATGGATCCCTATCGTCTGATATCGTGTTGTGGCTTTTATCACATTTTTGGGTATTGTCCAATACAGCGTCCTGGCCAAAATCGCTGCATAATTGAGCTCTGACGGATTCCGATGACCCGACGTCTCATCTTTGCCATCATATTTTTTTTGCTGGGGGCCACAGGGCTGTTTGCAATGGAACCCTCTGTTCTGCAATCACAAGAACTGACGGTTGTTTATGATGCGGGTCTCGAACAGAGCGCCCGTTATGCCATACGGATGTATGCCGACAGCAAACAGGCGCTGCAAAGGCTGTTTCAATGGCCGGTGCCATTTCGTCCCACCCTGGTGTTGATCAATGATCAGCACCAGTTTCGGCAAATGGCAGGGCACCCGCTGGTGGTTGCGTATGCGCTGCCGGCTGAAAACGTCATGGTCATTGATCACACGCGCATGACAACCAGACCTTTTAATTTGCAGGCGACCATTAAACACGAGCTCTGCCACCTCATTCTTCATTATCACATCAAGGGCGAACGGCTGCCCCGCTGGCTGGATGAGGGAGTGTGCCAGTGGGCCAGCGACGGCCTGGCTGATATTATTGTGGATACGCGCCGGGCGCTGTTACCAGCCGCAATCCTGTCAGGTCGGTATGCTGAAATGGCAGATCTGGCGCACGGGTTTCCGCGCGATAAAAATGGACTCATCCTGGCCTACGAACAGAGTAAAAGCATAGTGGAATATATCAGCCGAACTTACGGCCCACAGGGTGTCCTGGATCTGCTGGAGCTGCTGCGGCAGGGAAATGAACTTGAGCCCGCCGTCCGGGCGCGTTTTGGGATTTCGTTTGATCAATTGGAAGCCCGGTGGCGGGAGCATCTTCATAAAAGTACCAATTGGTTTACCTATCTGTCCATTCATCTGTATGAGATTTTATTTGTTTCAGCTGCCCTGTTGACAATCCTGGCCTATATTCGACGGTTCTTAAGAAAGAAAGCCTA
>JAHEIW010000005.1 GCA_024639185.1 Deltaproteobacteria bacterium
TCGACACGCTCAGAAGCGAGATGCAGCAAATCGCGAAATAATCAGATTCACCCTTCTGAGTTGTGATATAAATCGAATATCACAGAATTTCAGAGCTGCTGATAGTTGTGTTTTGTTTGAGTAACCGCAACTTCTGGAATGTAAATATTGTTACCCTAACCTACCAATTATAAATGAAAAATCAAGTTTTCCTATCTATACGTTTTACAGTATCAGTATTTTTGAGACTCCCATTTTATCGCAGATACTATTTAGATATCCGTAATTGAGACTTAGTGGCGATTAGTTGGATATATGAAATTTTAACGTCCAATCTTACCTGCCGCTTTGAAGCAAGAAGCCGAAGCAGACGCTCTGCCATCCAAGGTTACTTTGAGCTGTTTAAAACACGAACAAACGAATCCTTAGCGAAGGCGTACGAGGTCCATCCTCCCTGTACTTTACCATCGTCAGTGATGTCGAAAACGAACTCGACATCAATCAGATCCTGAACCGTACCACGAAAGCGGGCTCTACTAATCGGAACGAGATACATGGATTCTGTGTTTTGTGCAGTTACCTTAAGTCTTCCATTATGGATGTCGATCTTAAACTGGTCATTGGATGATGCGTAGGCTCCCACATAACGTGAAAGTGTCTCGATATCCACTTTGACCGGCACCTCACGCGGCTTGCACGGAGCCGATGCGGGCAGGATATACCGTGACATGATCGCGGTGTTGTGCATCTCGCCAGCTGGGTTATCGAAGACCTGATGCGTGATAACGACAACAAGGTTGAAATCAGGGACCACGAAAATCTTCTGACCGCCGTGTCCCGAAGCCATATACAGATAAACCGAACGGTCACAATAATAAAATTTACCGCACCACCACTGAAAGCCGTAGTTGGGTGAATCGATGTTGATTATATGTTCTCGCGTGGACTCGGTAACCCAGTCCTTCGACACAATGGACTCGCCGTTCCACCGGCCTCCGTTTAAGTACAACTGACCGAGCTTGGCCATGCCCCGTGGACGCAAACTGAGCCCACCAGGAAAATTAATTAGGCCGCCAGTTAGATTCCTCCATTCATAATCGGAAATGCCGAGCGGCTCGAACAGATAATGCTTGGCAAAGGCGGCGGCGCCCATATCCGTTTCACGCTCGATCAGATATGCGAGCAAGATGCTTAGCCCTCCACTATAGTTGAACACTTTTCCAGGATTATTGGCAACACGCTGCTCAAGCACGAGTCTGGATGGTTCCGACGCGTCTCTAACTCGCGTCCAGTCATTCCTTTGATCATCATATGGATACGTGTGCTCGTCCCATTCGAACCCTGCACTCATGGAAAGGATATGACGGAACCTAATGTCCGCTTTCCGTTGATCTGCAGCTAGGATCTCTTGATATTCGGGAAAGAGCTCGGAGAGCCTCATATCAAGAACCCCGTCGTCCAGCCCCGGGAAAAGGCCTTGGTCCATCGCTATTCCGACGAGCATCGATCCTACGCTCTTCGTAACCGATGCCGTATAATGCTTTGTCTTTGCATCAAACTCGCCGAAATACTCTTCAACTACGATTCTGCTATCCTTGACTACGATAAGTGAGTGCAGTTTAGGAAAACGATCTTCATGCGCATCTTGGATAAGCCGATCCATAAGCGTTGGATTTAGCCCAACATCTTCAGCCGGAGCTTTTTGCCATGCGGCTTCAAAACTGTTCATATTTTTATACTTTGGGCTGCAAGATGTTATTATTATGAATAAAAGTATTAAAATCCCCAGTATTTTCTTCATAAGGATCTAACAGTTTATCTTGTTCTGATCTTAAGAGGGTTGAGTGTGATTTTTAGCCACCAACTCGGTCTGATGTAAAATTTAGATACATTGATATTCAAAAAACCACGCATAACAAAACTTTAGATACTATTATGTAATCACAGAAATAGGCAAACTTTGGATATGTAGATGATATCGCAAGTGTTGTTAGAGGATGCCAAGGCATGTCCTGACAAGGGAAAATTCATGCTGCATATACTTTTTCAGCCAATATTTCTGCTATAATAAAATCTGGAATGTCTATAAGGAAAATGGTGATTTAAAATTGAAATGATCAGTCGCTGGTGATATGCGCATACGCGCTGTGATTGTGGATGGACTCAAAATTTTCAGCACTGACCGAAAACCAGGTGATGTTGTCATCTTCTTGGAGTTTTTTGGCAATATCCCGTACGATATCTTCTACGAATTTGGGATTGGCAAAGGCCGTTTCGGTGACGCTTTTCTCATCCGCGCGCTTTAGCACCGAATAGACATCGGATGATGCCGCCGCCTCCACCAGTTCAATCATATCCTCCATCCAGATGAACTTTTTAAAACGCGTGGCCAGCTGAACTTCTCCGCGCTGGTTGTGGGCGCCGCTATCGCTGATTTCCAGTGAGCAGGGGCAAACAGAAGAAATCGGTACAATGACTTCTGAAACCAGGTCAATTTTGCCCTCGGGGTCACTGGTTCCGGTAATTCTGCAGGTGTAATCCATCAAACCGGGAGAGGAACTGACGGGCGCCTTCTTTTCGATAAAATAGGGAAAGGTGACTTCAATGTGGGCTGATGCCGCGTTGAGGTGTTTTTTCATGTTGGTCAAAATTTCAGAAAATCTTTGCAGCGAAATCTCCGGCTGCAGAACATGAAGCATCTCGACAAACCGGCTCATATGGGTGCCCTTATACTCATGGGGCAAATCGACGTACATATTGATGGTGGCAACCGTGTGCTGTTTGCCTTCACGGCGGTCACCCACTGTGATCGGATAGCGCAGGTTTTTAATACCCACCTTGTCAATGGGAATGTTGCGGTAATCGCGCTGGTTTTGCGTATCTTTCATGTCACTTCAGAAGATAGTCATTTTTTACCCGGCTCATGGATCTGAACAGATTGCCTTTGATTTTCGGGTTGCTGTTGTACAGCTGCGTTAACATCGTTTTTATATCCTGACGTTTTGAATGACCCGCTGAAGGGCACGGATTTATAAACTCAGGGAAACCGAGCTCCCGGGCAAAATCGCGAATCAGCTGCTCGTCGGCAAAGGCCAGCGGACGAATGATTCTAAATCTTCCTTTAAACATCGTTTGGGAAGGCACCATTGTGCTGATTTCGCCCGCATAGCACATGTTTAAAAAAAGCGTTTCAATAATATCATCTTTATTATGCCCCAGGGCCAGTTTATTGCAGCCCATCTCTGCGGCAATTTCAAAAAGACGTTTACGGCGCAGACGGGCACATAAAAAACAGGGGTTTTCGCGATTCATGGGGCTATGACCGAGGACCCCATAGTCAGTATGCTCCACCTTTAAGCTATAACCGTCATTGGCACTATATGCTTCAAGCGCCTTGCTGAATCCGTCTGCAAAACCCGGATCGATGTGCACCGGAAATAAATCAAAATGGATGGGGATGCGCCGCAAACGCTCGGCCAGCATCCACATCATCGTCAGACTGTCGGCACCTCCGGAAATGGCGACCAATATGCGATCCCCGTCCTGCAGCATATCATAGCGGTGGACGGCTTTGCCGACAGCGCGGTTTAACGCTTTATATTTGGTGCTACAATTTGGACAAAGCGTTTCAGGTTTTAGATTCCGCTGTTTCATCCGTATCAACCGGCACCAGTTTCCCGGCGGCGGCTTCCCGCAAGGCAACGACAATATCTTCATTTTTGGGAGAGCTGACCAGATAATCAGAGCCCTCGCGAATCTGCCGGACGCGTTGAGAGACGATGTTGACCAATAAAAATCTGTTGCTTACTCTCCTGAGACAATCTTCTATCGTAATTCGTGCCACAAAGACAACCTCCATAAAAAATGTTTTATTTGTTTTATTTGTTAGATTGGTTTCATTGGTTCGTTTTAGCAACCCTCAATGAAAACAGCAGAATTTAACAAATTTCACCAATCCAACCAATTGAACCAATTGAACCAATTATAATATTTCGACAAGCTCATAGGTACGCCTGCCGCCGGGCACTTGAAGCGAGAGTTCATCACCCGGCTTGCGACCGATAATTGCCTTGCCCAGCGGTGATGACACGGATATGCGTCCATTTTCAATATCGGACTCATCCGGACCCACCAATTGATAGCTGACATCTTCACCGGTTTCAATGTTTTCAAGAACAACTTTGCAGCCGAACACGGCCCGATCCTTGGGCAGCTTGTCGGTTTCAATAATATCAATATTGGCCAGTTTGAACTCCAATTCACCGATGCGCCCTTCAATGAAGCCCTGACGATCTTTGGCAGCCGCATATTCTGCATTTTCACTCAAATCGCCGTGAGCCCTTGCTTCTTCAATCGCTTTTATATTTTGCGGGCGCTCAATCTTTTTCAGTGTTGCGAGTTCTTTTTTTAGGGCCTCAAAACCTTGTTTTGTAACGGGGATTCGTTCCAATGTGATACTCCAGGACGAATTGAGCGTTAGGCGTTCAACTCGTTGTTATTTGTTATGGGTTGTTTGGATTCTTGAAACTTTGAATTCCAATATTTCTCAGTTTTTAAATCTTTATAGGTATTCTTTAGCCAGTATCTGAGCAATCTGCACGGTGTTGGTGGCCGCACCTTTTCTGATGTTATCGGCCACGATCCACATATTAATGCCGTTGGGAATCGATTCATCCTGTCGAATCCGTCCGACCAAAGTTAAATCCTGCCCGGCAGCATCGGTTGCCAGCGGATACACATTTTGGTCGGGATCATCCATCACCTTGATCCCCGGTGCATTTTTCAGCAGCGTTTTAACTTCATCGGCCGATACCGGTTCCTGGGTTTCAATATTCACAGATTCAGAATGGCCGAAGAAAACCGGGACTCGAACCGTCGTGGCTGTGACGGTGATGCTGTCGTCCTCCATTATTTTACGGGTTTCGTTGACCATTTTCATTTCTTCTTTCGTATACCCGTTATCTAAAAATTTATCGATATGCGGCAGGCAATTAAAAGCGATGCGATGCGGGTAAACATTGTTCTGGTAATCCAGAAAATTAATCATCGCACGGGTTTGATCAAATAGCTCATCGATGGCCTTTTTGCCGGTTCCGGATACGGCCTGATAGGTTGAGACGACGATGCGCTTGATGCCGAATTTCTGATGAATCGGATGCAGGGCCACCACCATCTGGATGGTTGAACAATTCGGATTGGCGATAATGCCTTTTTGGGTATATCGGTCAACGGCATGAGGGTTGACCTCCGGCACCACCAGCGGGACTTCGGGATCCATTCGCCAGGCGCTTGAGTTGTCAACAACCACACATCCGTCCTTAAAAGCCCAGGGGGCAAAGGTTTCGCTGGTACCCCCGCCGGCAGAAAAAAGCGCAATGTCGATCCCCTTGAAAGAATCCTTTTTCAACTCCTGGACATCAATCAAATCACCTTTGAATTTAAGCTGGCGACCCACCGAACGCTTGGACGCCAAAAAGACAACCGATTGAATCGGAAAATCCATTTCTTCAAGTGAGCGAATCATCTGATTGCCCACCGCGCCGGTAGCGCCGGCCACCGCAATGTTTAATTTTTTTTGAGCCATACCCTGCTCCCTCAGAAATATAAAATTTAGATCATATACGGCAAAAATATCTAGCGCCGGTCTTGTTTTTTGATATAATCGATGACCCGGTCGCCAATCTCACGGGTTGAATATCCCATCTGGCCGGCGGCCACATCTTGAATGTCGTTTTTCAAAACCTGAGCGACGCCGGCTTCAACACTCAACGCGGCCTTTTTTTCGCCGATGGTGTCGAGCATCAATTGCACGGCCAAAATGGCTGCAATCGGGTTTATTTTCTGTTGGCCGGTGTACTTGGGGGCTGAACCACCGATGGGTTCAAACATCGAAACCCCGGCCGGATTGATATTGGCACCGGCGGCGATTCCCATGCCGCCCTGAATCATGGCGCCCAGATCGGTGATAATATCGCCGAACATATTGTCGGTCACAATCACATCGAACCATTCAGGATTTTTAATCAGCCACATGCAAAGCGCATCAACATGGGCGTAATCGGCTTCAATATCCGGGTATTCTTCGGCAACTTCGTAAAATGTCCGTTCCCAGAGATCAAAGGCATAGGTCAGTACATTGGTTTTACCGCAAAGCGTTAGCTTGTGGGATTGATTGCGGGTTTTGCAAAATTCAAAAGCATAGCGAATGCAGCGTTCCACGCCGCTGCGGGTATTAATCGATTCCTGTATGGCGACCTCGTCCGCAGTGCCGCGCTTGAGAAATCCGCCCGCACCGGCATAAAGACCTTCGGTATTTTCACGGACCACCACAAAGTCAATATGCTCCGGAAGCTTGTCTTTAATGGGTGTGTAAACACCCTCATAAAGCTTAACCGGTCGCAGGTTGATATATTGATCCAGTGCAAACCGCGTTTTCAGCAAAATGCCCTTCTCCAGTATGCCGGGTTTGACATCCGGATGCCCGATGGCACCCAAAAAAATGGCGTCCTTTGTTTTGAGCGATTCAAGCAGTTCGTCGGAAATCGTTTCACCGCTGGCCAGATAATGTTCACCGCCGATGTCGTAGCTTGTGATGTGGCAGGCAAAGTCATACAAAGTGGCCACTGATTCAAGGATCTTCAGCCCTTCTGCAACCACTTCCGGTCCGGTTCCATCACCCGGTATAACTGCAATCTCGTAAGTTTTTTTCATGCTCTCTTTTCCGTTTTGCAGACACTGCAATGCATTACAAAAAAACCGCCGATTCGCAAACGCATAGATGGAATCCGGCGATCGTTTACCGACGAGCCCGATGTTTACCACGCAAACGATGACATTTTTATTCCAAAACCATTGCGCATGTCATCCGCTTGCCGGTTCAACCGGGTTTAGCCAAATTGACCAATAAGCGACGTTCCCGCCTTAACTTTATCACCAACGGCTACCGTAATTTCGGCATCATCCGGCAGGTAAACATCGAGCCGTGAACCAAAGCAGATCAGTCCGTAGCGCTGTCCTTTTGTCAGGTCCATTTCGGGCTGAACATAGCAGATGATTCTTCTGGCAATCAACCCGGCAACTTGAACGACACATATTGTTTTGTTATCCGGGGTTTGCAGATAAACAGCGTTATGTTCATTTTGCAAGGAAGCCTTATCCAGGTTCGCCGCAAAAAACTTGCCGGGATGATGACTGACCTTTTGCACCACGCCGTCAAAGGGGATCCGATTCACGTGCACGTTGAAAACGGACATAAAAATGCTGATCTTTTTGCAGCGGCCGTCTATAAAAGCGGAGCCTTCTGAGGTTTTCGCTACAATGACTTTGCCGTCTGCCGGCGCAACGATTCCTCCCGATTGATTGGGAATCACCCGGTCCGGATCCCTGAAAAACCCGCAGAAGCTAAAGGCAACCACAACGCCCAGCAGCGCCAGAGCCGTCATCCCCAGCAGCGCAAAAATTAAAGTGACAAATGCCGCCGCCAGAATAAGCGGATAGCCGGCTTTTGCCACCGGAAAGGCTGTCTGAACGCTGGGCTCAGACCATGAATATTTCTTCATGCAATCGCTATCCCATAATTTTAGATACGGCATCTACAGCCGCAGCGCCTGCGTGCGCGAATACAAAAGCTGAACCATACCAATATCAGTATGAATTGTCAATGATTACCATGAGATGATCGGTATCAAAATCGAATGGGGCGGCAACACCGGGGGTACCCGAAAAAATCCAGCAATCGGCCCTGGCAGAAATCACTTCGGGCCCTGCAATCCGGTGCACGGACCGTCGATTATTGGCCTTCTTTTGGTGTAACCCGACCCGTCATGTTCGCATTTTCATGCGGGGTTGGGTGAACACGTGTCTTGGCTGCAACGCTGAGTTCCGCATCCGATTTTCGAATGTACAGCGGCGCCAAATCGGCAGCCCTGAAGGTTTCGTTGGTCTTAAATCTTTTTAAACTCAGGAACCCAACACTTGACGCCCGGATAACATTCTGGTCATCGGAAACAAAATAGGCTTTATCCCCCAGCGCATCCTGAATTTTGTCGTGATACAACCGGGCACCGGACCCGATAAACACGCAGGGCTGCTTGATGTCACCCACAAATGCTTCCGGCTTGGCAGCACATGCTGCCGATTGCTGAATCAGACGATCCTTACGGTAACGGTAAGTCGCCCCGTAGACCTCTGCTTTGCGGGCGTCCAGCAGGGGACAAATCAAACGGGTGCGAGCGCTGCATTGCCAGGCAAGTGTTTCAAGACTTGATACGCCGACAACCGGTTTATCTACGGCTGATGCCAAACCTTTGATGGTGGCCATTCCGATCCGCAAACCGGTAAACGAGCCGGGTCCGATCGTAACCGCAAAACCGTCCATATCGCCGGTGCGACAATCTGCCGATTTTAAAACCGAATCAATTGAGGTCATCAAATGTTTTGAATGCGTTTGCTTTTTTCGGGTTGTCAATTCAGCGCATACGGACAACTCCTCAATTACGGCAACGCTGCAGCTGGCTGTCGCTGTGTCGACGGCAAGAACCTTCATAATGCTTATCAATTCAGGGTGATTTATTGGCGTTTGGTTCCGGATCGCTTTGACCGCGTTTTTGGCCGGGGCTCAATAATGGCACGGGCTAAAACTTCCGACATATGCTTGACCGGCACAAAATCAATCTTGCGCTGCAGATGCCGTGGAAACTCGGCCAGATCTTTTTTATTTTTAACGGGAATGATGACGGTCCGAATGCCCGCCCGTAATGCCCCAAGGGCCTTTTCTTTCAATCCGCCAATCGGAAGGACACGGCCCCGCAGTGTTATTTCACCGGTCATGGCCACGTCATTTCGAACAGACTTTTGGGTAAAAGCGGAGATCAAGGCCGTTGCCATGGCAATCCCGGCCGAGGGGCCGTCTTTGGGAATCGCGCCTGCCGGTACATGGATATGAATATCAGTATTTTCAAAATCTTTACCTTTTACACCCCAGGAAGTCAAATTGGCCCGGGCATAACTGACCGCCGCCCGGGCGGATTCCTGCATGATGTCGCCCAGTTGCCCGGTCACAATTAAATCCCCTTTTCCGCCGATCAGCGATGCTTCGACATACAGCAATTCACCGCCAGCCTGGGTCCAGGCCAGGCCCGTGGACAGACCCACCTGGTTTTCTTCTTTATCCATGTCCGGACCATATTTTGGCAATCCCAAGTACTTGTGCAGGTTGCCCCGCGTCACAGAAAAAGGTCCTTTTTTGCGTTCAGCGATTTTGCGGGCAACTTTGCGGCAGATGGCCGCAATCTCTCTTTCAAGATTTCGCAAACCCGCTTCAGAAGTATACTCGGCGATCATCTGCTGCAAAGCGGCGCTACTGATCGATACAGAGCGGGTTTTAAGTCCATTTTCTGTGATCTGGCGGGGGATCAGGTATTTTTGCGCAATGACCATTTTTTCTTCTTCGGTATAGCCTGAAAGCGAAATGACTTCCATGCGATCCAGCAATGCCGACGGAATCGTATCGGTCAGGTTGGCCGTCAGAATAAACATGACCCTGGATAAATCAAACGGAATGTTTAAAAAATGATCGCTGAAGGCAGCATTTTGCTCCGGGTCTAATGCCTCCAACAGGGCGGCAGACGGATCTCCGCGGAAATCCGAACCCAGTTTATCTATTTCATCCATCATAAAGACCGGATTATTGCTGCGGCATTGCTTGAGGCTCTGCAGAATGCGGCCGGGCAGAGCGCCGATATAGGTTCGGCGGTGACCCCTGATTTCAGCCTCATCACGAATTCCCCCCAGAGAAATGCGAATAAACTTGCGCTTTAACGCCCGGGCAATGGATTGGCCCAAAGAGGTCTTGCCGACGCCAGGCGGTCCGACAAAACATAAAATCGGTCCTTTCATCCTGGGGTTCAACTGGCGGACACCCAGGTGTTCAAGAATGCGATCCTTTACATTTTTTAAACCATAGTGATCTTTTTCAAGTATCTTCTTGGCTTTGCTGATATCAAAATTGTCACGCGAAGATTTGTGCCATGGCAGCTCCACCAACCAGTCGAGGTAAGTTCGTGAGACGGTTGCCTCGGCAGAATCCGGATGCATCTGTTCAAACCGCTTGAGTTGTTTGATGGCTTCCTTATCGGCGTCTTTGGGCATTTTGGCGCGCTTGATTTTTTTGCGATATTCTTCAATTTCAGCGGTTTTGTCGTCTTGTTCGCCCAATTCTTTGTAAATCGCCCGGACCTGTTCACGCAAAAAAAAGTCGCGCTGGGATTTGGAAATTTCATCCTTGACGTCAGACTCTATCTTGGCCTGAACCGTTGAGAATTCAAGTTCTCTGGAAAGCAGATCATTTACCCTTTTGAGACGTTTGCCCGGATCTGTTAACTCCAGCAATTCCTGAGATTCCTGAATTTTGAGTTTTAAATTGGAGGCTGCCAGATCGGCCAGTTTGCCCGGTCCTTCGATACTTTCTAAAATGGCGCTGATATCACCGGAGAGTTCCCCCCGCAGCGAAAGGATTTTTTCCGAATTTTCTCTGACGGTGCGCATCAGGGCTTGGGTGTTCAGATCGACTTCGCCGACAGGCGGCTCTTCAATCTTTTCTATTTTGACCCGGTAAAATGACTGTTTTCGCAGATATCGAACGATTTTGGCCTTGGCAACGCCCTGCACCAGTGCTTTAACGCGACCATCCGGGAGTTTCAGCATCCTTAAGACCCGGCTGACCGTACCGATCTTGTAAATGTCGGCTGCAACCGGGTTTTCAGTTGCAGGATCCTTCTGGGTGACCAGCATCAAATACCCGTCTTTGGCAACACCTTCTTCAACTGCTCGGATGGATCTTTCGCGGCCGACAAACAACGGTAGCACCATATCGCTAAAAATGACAATATCGCGGACCGGCAGCATCGGAAGAGTCATCGGTATCTCTGCATTGGCGCTGTCTTCTTCAATAAGGCTGATAAGATCGTCTGTATCGCTTTGTGCCATTTTCGCTCCTGCGTATTGCCCTAAAATTCAAGGTTCACCCGATTTGGGCCGAAATTAACCCCAGTTGGACAATCTGATTGTTTGTACAATGTAACCCGTTAAAATAAGATTAAATTTTTCTTTGACAATATCCAGCTTAATTTTTTATTAAATACGTTCTTAAGCATAAAATAATGCCGTTCGTTGTATTTTAAAGACGCGTAACGCCGGTTATTTCCAATTGAAAAAATGACGCTTGCGATCATGATGCCGACTGTTAACGAACGCTTACCCCGTCAGGACCGTTAACCGATGATAACAAATTATTTGACCGAATTCTTCGTTTTTATCTTTGGAATCTGTATCGGAAGCTTTTTGAATGTGTGCATATATCGACTTCCGGAATCAAAATCAATTGTCCACCCCCGTTCGATGTGTCCCAGTTGCGGGACCCTCATCGCTTCTTATGACAATTTACCGATTTTCAGCTATATGGCCCTGCGCGGAAAATGCCGCCATTGTGCCGCCCGCATTTCATTTCGGTACCCCGCAATTGAATTTATCAGCGGCATTTTTGCCGTGGGGGTATATTTAAAATATGGCTTGAGTTTGGAAGCACTGATTTATTACACCTTTATCGCAACGCTGCTGGTCATCACATTTATTGATATTGATCATCAGATCATCCCCGACGTGATTAGCCTGCCGGGGATACCGATTTTTTTTGCGGCCAGTTTCGCCCTGCCTGATATCACGCTCGTTGAGTCTATTGTGGGTATTTTAATCGGCGGCGGAAGTCTGTGGATCGTCGCCCAGTTGTACTATGTACTGACCCGCAAAGAAGGGATGGGCGGTGGCGATATCAAGCTTTTGGCGATGATGGGCGCTGTTATCGGCTGGAAGGGTGTCTTATTTACGATCTTTGTGGCCTCGGCCATCGGAACGATAGTCGGCATGCTCGTCATGTTAAAGACCCGTACTTCAATGAAGCTAAAAGTGCCATTTGGGCCGTTCCTGGCCATCGGTGCCATTGCTTACATTTTTTTGGGCCCGCAATTGATTACCTGGTATTTTAATTTACTCAGGCAATGATATTGACAGGCGAGGAAATTCCACGCCGTAGGGTGCCTGTTACACCGTGGAAAATTGTGTTGGTATTTCAAGTTAGGTCAAGACAAACGCCCTGAAAAAGATGATTGCGTCCGGCCGAAAAGAGGACGGACCCAACATTCACGTGAGCAACCGGGTCATTTAAGGAATCACAGATGAAAATTGCCATCATTTCCGATATTCATGGCAATATGGAAGCATTTGAGCAGGTTTCAGCCGATATCGAAAAGAGCCGGGTTGATGCGGTAATCAGTCTGGGGGATCACATCGGTTACGGTCCGGAACCGGAGCGAGTTGTCACGCGTATCCACCAGGATAAAATCACGGCCGTGCAAGGCAATCATGAGCTGGCCCTGATTGAGCCCGACTACCTGGCCTGGTTTAACCGCGCTGCGCGCAAATCTTTAAATATCACCCGGAAATTATTGACCTCCAGGTCCATTGATTTCATCAAAACGCTCAAGCGTTTTTATACCGCATATGGATGTCGGTTTGTACATGGCTTTCCGCCGGATTCCGTGTTGACCTACCTGTTCCAGTTGCCCGATGAAGCAAAGATATTGGCGCTGAAAAAGCTAACCGAAAAGCGTTGCTTTATCGGTCATACCCATACTCTGGACTTCCTCAGTATTGGCCGTCAGGGTTTTAATTGCGGTCAGCTCAAAGAAGGCCTCAACAAACTCGACAACCGCCGCAAGTATATCATCAGTGCCGGCAGCGTCGGTCAGCCCCGGGATGTAAACAATAAAGCCAAGTATCTGATCTGGGATGCTTCGGAAGATACCGTTGAGCTCAGGCAAGTTGCCTATGACATTGCCGCTGTAGTTGAAAAAATGATGGCAGCCGGTCTGCCGCAGGAACATGCCCGACGGCTCTGGTGAGGTTGGTTATTCAAGGAAGTTAAAATTATAGAAGCAGCCAGTGACATCACAAATATCGAGTAGATAACAGGCTGGACTGATGGCGTATTTGAGTACCGGAGTAATGGAGTGTTGGATGGATCATGAGTATAAGGAAGATCGATTTTGGCATCTACCTGACAGTTGCCTCTCCCAGTTCAATCCCGATATCCAGCGCTTTGCGGTTCATATCCAGAAAATCAGCCGGAATGCGATTTTCCAGCGCTTTCATAATCGATTCGGGACTGACCACTTCTACGATGGCCGAAACGGCGCCGAGCATGCAAATATTGAAAACAATAGGCTTGCCGATTTTTTCTAAGACGGTTTCATACAATGCAATCTCTTTTTGCTGGGCATCAACTTTTTTTTCAGTTTGCACATAGCGGCTGTCGCTGATCAGCAAGCCTCCCGGCCGGATAATCGAATAAAATTTATTGTAGGCTGCCTGGGTCAGGCAAACGAGCACATTGGGTTGAATCACTTTTGGATAATGGATAGTCGTGTCGGATATGATGATATCAGAACGCGTTGCCCCCCCGCGCGCTTCCGCCCCATAAGATTGGGATTGGATGGCATTTAGACCATCATACAGCACGGCAGCTTCGGCCAAAATAATGGCTGCAGTGATGACCCCCTGCCCACCCGAACCTGAAAATACCATTCTGCATCTTTCCATTTTTAGCGACCTTTCATGGCTTTTTGCACCAGCTGTTCATATTGGTTGCAATACTCCGGCTTCTCATTCTGGACAAAAATCCCGCGCTCGATCAGATTCGGATTTTCTTTTTTGGCTTTTGAGCCAATCGGTGTCGTGTTTTCCTTATAATAAGCAATCATGTCAACGGCATCGCCGGCTTTGTTTTTGCGACCGAAATACGTGGGGCACTGTGAGAAAATTTCCACGACTGAAAAGCCCTCATGTAAAATGGCCTGTTGAATAATGTCAGCCATCTGCTTAATGTGAAAGGTTGTGGTCCGGGCCACAAAGGTGGCACCGGCTGCTTTTGACAGTTCCACGACGTCAAAACCAGGATCAATGGTCAAATAGGGCGCCGTTGTTGCCCTGACATCTTCACCTGATAACGGCGAAAACTGCCCGCCGGTCATACCGTAGATGCGGTTGTTCATGACAATAGCGGTAATATCGATATTGCGGCGCGCCGCATGGATAAAATGGTTTCCGCCGATGGCCAGCGCATCGCCGTCACCCATGGGCACAATCAAATTGAGTTCCGGGCGAGCCATTTTGACACCCGTTGCAAAAGCCAGCGCACGGCCATGAATCGTATGCAGGGTATGAAAATCCACATAGCCGGTAATGCGCGATGAACAGCCAATACCCGAGACCATGACGATCTCGTTTCGGCTGAGCCCCATTTTTTCAATGGCTTGTAACAAGCCGTTTAGGACTGTGCCATGACCGCACCCCGGACACCAGAGATGAGGAAAAAATCGTTCTCGCAAATATGCTTTTAGTGCCATCGCTTTTAAACCCCCTTACCCTGGATCAACCGCAAAATTTTTAAAATATCAGCTGGCATGATAAAAACGCCGTCAATGCGATTGGCCAAAAACACCTTATCGGGCTTATCCACTGCAAGCTTTACCGATTGAAGAACCTGTCCCATGTTCTGCTCAACAACGATAACCGATTGAGCTGCAGCGCATTTTTCACGAACTATTTCATCTGGAAACGGCCAGAGTGTCTGCAATTCCAACAGGCCCAGGCGTTCACCGCGCGATCTTCTTTTTTCTACGATATGGCGGGCCGAGCGGGCCGACGAACCGTAAGATACCAGCAGGTGCTTGGCATCCTCAATATAATATTCCTTGTAGCGCGCCAGTTGATTGACGCGGTTCTCAATTTTGTCGACCAGATGACGCAGCAGACCATGCACCGCCCGGGGTTCGCTGGACGGAAACCCCCACATATCATGAAAAAGCCCGGTCACGTTGTAGCGATGAACCTCACCGAAATCAGACATCGGCAAGCGGCCATCTTCGCGTGGCAGATAGGGATGGTAATCAACGCCTTCTTTGACGGAAGTTTTCAGCCGCTCGACAAGGGGCATTTCACCGGGTTGCGGAACCACGAGACGCTCCCGCATATGGGCAACAACCTCATCGAGCAGCAAAATTACCGGTGTCCGGTATATTTCAGCCAAATTAAAAGCCTCGACCGTCAGCGCAAAGATGTCCTGATGATTTGAGGCCGTAAGTGCGATGATGGCATGGTCGCCGTGGGTCCCCCAGCGGGCTTGATTCACATCACCCTGGCTGCCGTGGGTAGGCAGTCCGGTAGACGGCCCGCCACGCTGCACGTTGACGATCACACATGGAATTTCAGCCATGATGGCATATCCTAAAGCTTCCTGCATCAGAGAAAAACCGGGTCCGCTGGTGGCGGTCATCACTTTACAACCGGTCAGAGAAGCGCCGATGATGGCACACAGCGACGAAATTTCATCTTCCATCTGCATAAACTTTGCGCCAATTTGCGGCAGTCGTGAAGCCAAAAATTCAGTAATTTCCGATGACGGTGTAATCGGATAGCCGGCATAAAAATTTAATCCTGCGTACAGAGCAGCTTCGGCACAGGCTTCATTGCCTTGGACAAATTTTATGTTTTCGCTCATATCATACGCCTATTCTTTAGTTTCAACCTCGATCGCCAGATCCGGGCAGCGAAGCTCACAAAGTTTACAGCAGATACAGTCCTGAGGTCGCAACGCCGAGACCTTTTCGTGATCGTCCAATTCCAGAACCTTTTTTGGGCAAAGCGCAACACAAATACCACATCCCTTGCACCAATCATTGTTGATATGATGTTTTTCCAATTTTGGTTTGGCCATTTAAATCCGCTCACTGTTTATTAGAGGTGTTTTAAGAAACGTGTAAAGTGGCTCAATATTGATTATACGGATGAATGTCAAGGAAAACAAGATTTCACAGATGCATTGTTGCGGTCTGCTATGGTATCGACCAGGTTTGCTTCGCATATAAATTGGTATTTTGGAATGATGGAATACGGGAATATGGGGCCTCAAAGTTGCATCGCTTTAACCGCTATTCCAGCATTCCATTATTCCACCATTCCACTCATACAATGTAGAGCCAGCACCGTTAAAAGCTACATGCTTTCAATATGGTTTAGCAATTCCAAGAGGCTAATGACTTGGTCGCAACCAGTGGACGCTGTTGGATCGGCAGTTGGGACAGATACGCTCCCACTCTACATTGAATCGACCGTCCCATAATTGATCGCACCGGTGGCAATGGAATTGAGCTGCGCTGTTTTCGTCAGCCGGTTTGGGATTCCGGGGCCGGGGTACCCGAACCTTTGACAACTCAGCGCGGGTCAGCTCTATTTCTTCGGATGTCACCGATTGGCGCTTCTTCTCAGCTTCCTGCATAATCGTCTGCCAGCGGCCACCTTCAGCAGCCGAACACCATTCCAACATCAGCCGCTCCGGTCGGATACCCATTTTTATCAATTTGTCCCATAAGCCGTCAATACGGCGAACCGTACTTCGATTGGCATCAATGTAATGACAGTCGACATAGTGACAGCCTGAAACCAGCACAACGGGCGCACCCTTTTGAAATGCATACCACACGAATTCGGGATGCACCCGCCCCGAGCACATGGTCCGTATAATAAAGGCATGGGGCGGGTAAGCCATACGACTTAAACCGGCTGTGTCAGCACCGGCGTAGGAACACCAGTTACAGGCAAAGGTTACGATTTTTTCCTGACAATTTTCTTCCAGAATAGCCTCAATTTGGGCATAGATCGCCTGGTCTGAAAAATGCCGCATTTCAATGGCCCCGAATTTACATTCGGCCGCACAGGTCCCACATCCGGCACAGGCCGCACTGATGATCTGGGGGATCTGCTTCTTTTCCCAGGCTATGGCACCATAAGGACAGACATTGGCGCATTGACCACAGCGGGTGCACGGTTCTTCATAAACAACCGCTGTGATCGCTTCAACGGCGAAATGGTTTTTTTGCAACAAAATAGAGGCCCGCGAACTGGCGGCGCTGGCCTGGGTGACACTTTCGCGAACATCTTTGGGGCTTTCAGCTGCGCCGGCAATGTAGACCCCCTTGGTGGGTGTATCCACAGGCCTCAGCTTTGCATGCGCTTCTTTTAGAAATCCACCGGGAGATTTGGACAGACTGACCATCTGACGCACAAATTCGGTATCAACGGCCGGCACAGCCCCAACCGCCAACACCAACATATCAAATTCACATTTTTCAAGACGCTTTTCGGTTGTATTTTCAACCGTCACCCATAAGTTTTTGCTGTGCGGGTCTTCCCGGACCTCACCGGGCAAGCCGCGCAAATATCGGACCCCATGGCCGCGGGTCCGCATCAAAAGCTCCTCAAACCCTTTTCCAAAAGCGCGAATATCGGTATAAAAAATCGTAACGTCTGTATCCGGGTAGTTATCAATCAGGTATTGGGCGCCTTTAATGCTGTTCATACAGCAAATATTGGAGCAATAAGGGTTACCGCGGTCAGGGTCTTGGGTTCGAGAGCCCACACACTGAACGTAGCCGATACGCAAGGGTCGCTTCTTGTCGCTAGGCCGTCCTAAATGTCCGCCCAATGCGCCTCCGGTGGAAATCAGCCGTTCAAATTCAAGGCTGGTGACAACATTGACAAAGCGCGTGTACCCGTATTCATCCAGGGCGGTCGGATCATATATGTCCATACCGGTGGCAACAATGATAGCGCCAATATCAATATCGATAAGCGCGTCTTCCTGGTCAAAGTTAATGCATTTTTTTTCACAGGATTCAATGCACTTTCCGCAGGCAATCGGGTTGCGACCCAAACAATCTTCGGCTGAAACCACATAAGCTGAGGGAACGGCTTGCGGAAATGGGATGTAGATCGCTCGACGGCTGCTCAGTCCCATTTGGAATTCATCGGGGACGACCACCGGACAGACGGCCACACAATCACCGCAAGTCGTGCATTGATCTTCATCAACATACCGGGGTTTTTTTCGAATCCGCGCTTTAAAATTACCCACGTATCCGGTGACATCTTCTAAAACAGCATTGGTCATGAGCTCAATTCGGGGATGCCGACCGACATCCATCATCTTGGGCCCAAGAATTCAGATGCTGCACTCAATGTCCGGATAGACTTTGTCGAGCTGGGCCATAATACCGCCAATGGACGGCTTTTTTTCAACCAGATAAACCGGGTGTCCTGCATCTGCCAGATCCAGGGCCGCCTGCATGCCGGCCACTCCCCCGCCAATCACCAGGGCCGCATCCGTTACCGGAATGTGCTCCTCATCTTGGGGATAGAGCCATTTGGCACGGGCAACGGCAACCCGCACGATATCCAATGCTTTAGGAGTGGCAGCTTCACGATCAGGCGTCACCCAGGAACAATGCTCACGAATATTCGCCATTTCCAGCAAATAGGGATTCAACCCGGCTGCTTGGATGCATTGCCGAAAAATGGGTTCGTATGAAGCCGGTGAACAAGACGCAACCACCACGCGGTTGAGTTTGTGATCGAAAATGGTTTGTTGAATTTCTTGCTGGCCCGGATCGGAACACGTGTATTTGTTGCGGACCGCCACGACCACATCCGGTAACCTCTCGGCGAACCGTTGAACCTCGTCGACATCGACAACTCCGGCAATATTGGAGCCACAATCACATACAAAAACGCCTATCCGCAATTCTTCTTTGGTCAAATTTGGCCTCCTTTGCGCAATCAGAACGTTTTTCGTTTTAGATTAAATTCCGGCCTGTGATCATTTTGAGCCGATTCGGAAACCAGGCATCTCTCAATAAAGGCCAAACGGTCGGCTCAACATTTTTTCCGCTGCCATGTCTGATATTGTTGCCCGCGTGCAATTTCTTTATCCTTAAAGAACTGCCGGTCCCGAGCTGCTTGCTCTATCGCCTCCTGAAAGGCTTTTTTAAACTCCTCGGAATCAAACTGGGCCTTGCTAAAAAAATCAAAAGCCTGGTACTGTTTAAAAGCTTTGCGTTGCGTTTCCATGGTACCGTAGCCGGTGACCATGATCACACGGGTAAACGAAAGTCGTTTGCGGATTTCGGCCAGCAAATGAACGCCGTCCTCATTGCTGTCATCCCCGTCAACCAATCGAATATCCAAAACAGCGAGATCCAGATCTTTGTTTTCATCCATATAGGCAAGGGCTTCTGCTTTCGTCGCTACAGCCTGGACCAAATGCCCTTGGCGTTCCAGCAGTCCGCTCAGCAGTCCTCGCCAATCGGCGTAGTCATCTACAATGAGGACTTTTCCTCGCATTTTTAGCTCCTCCAAAGGTTCAGCGTTCAGAGGTTCAGGGTTCGGCGCTCAAGCTGCTGGCTTCTCGCTTCTTGCAGCTGGCCCGTAATGCACAGCTCACCGACAAGAGGCCAGTGATCAGCAGTTGGTAACCTCAGAACCTTTGAACCTTGAACCTATGAACCGGGTTACCGAGGCCGGTAACCTAATAATAAACGTTGCGCCGTTATCCGGCTGGCTGTGGCATTCGATGGTTCCACCCTGGCGCTCGATAAACGTCTGCATCCACCACAATCCAAACCCGAGGCCGTCATCACTGGGTTGAAATAAATTCCATAAATGGTCCAAATGATGGGGTGACATCCCCTTGCCGGTATCACTGATGTTAATCCGGATCCAGGGGAGCCCATCAATTTTTTCCGATCGGCTGCTGATCTCGAGCCGTCTGAGCCTTCGACGCTGCATGGCTTTGCAAGCATTGGTAATGAGTTCAAGGAATATGTCCAGCAGAAGCAAATTGCAATTCACCAGGGGCAGATGTTTATCATAGTCACAAACGATCTCGACATCATCCGGTATGTCGGCAGAGTCTAACGCTTCATTGAGTAGCCGGTTTACGTCAAATCGAGTCGAGGGACTGGATTCCTTAAACGGTCTGAATAAGGTTTCGCTGAGCTTAAGAATAAACTGTGCATTCCGATTGATGCGCTCCAGGTTAGACTGGACCCATCGACGATCTGCTTCAGAAAGGTTCATCTTGGCTACCATTTGCAGCACCTCACTGGCACTAACCGGCACAACCCCTAACAGGTTATTAATGCGATGCGCCAGGGCAGTCGCTGCCTGGCCCATCACGGCCCACTTTTCGGCAGCCAGACGCCGCTCTTGCTCCGCCTTGAGTTTTTGAAGCTGAGTGGCGTTTTGGATGGCAATGACCGCCTCCTGAGCCAATGCTTCCAGAAGTTCAACATCCTGTTCGTCAAAAGCGGCCGGACGAGAACTCTCTAAAAGCAAAACCCCGATGAACTCTCCTTTTTGGAGTTGTCCGTCTAAGCTGTACAATAAGGGCACCGAAATGCTCGAACGCATATCCTCAAAAAGAACGACATTTAAAGGGTCCTTGCGAACATCAGGGCTAAGATAGGGCCGTTGTTTTTCGGCCACCCAGCGAGCAATTCCCTGCCCAATGCGAGGCGTATACGCCATCTTTTCTTTTGTCCACCCTTTTCCGTAGTGCGCCTTGAGGGCAAGATGACCGGTCTCAGGTTCCAGATGCCGCAGCGAGCCATGTTCGGCATCGACCAGTTCAGCGGCTTTTTCAAGGATCAGATTCAGGACGTGATCCAATTCAAGGCTCGAAGTCAGCGCCACATCAATGGTATGCAAGGTGCGAAACTGAGCGGTCATGCGGGCCAGCCGCTCGTTTTGCTGGGCAACCGATGCTGTCAGGTCTGCCAGAGATTGGATGAGGGCGATATCTCGCTTGCTGAAGGTTCGTCCAGGCTTACGATCGAAAACAATCAGCAGCCCGCGAACGGCTTCCTGCCAAACCAGAGGCGCCGCCATCAAAACAGATTGATCCGGAAGCGTTTTAACAAAAGCTTGACGAGAATCGATTATTTCTTTTAGAAGCACCTCATCCCAGGGCTCTTTGGGCAGATTCTGCGTGGCCAGCAAGATTTTGTGACCGCGTTCCGGATCGCACAGGTAAAAACCACTGCCTTCGGCACGGCATTGAAACGTCGCCTGTCGGACAACGCTTTGGAGCAGATTCGGATCCAGTATATCCGTTGAGGCAATATTCGGGTGCATCATATTAAGGCCACTTTTCGCTTTGGTTAAAATATACCCGCCAGACAGATCTTGTTCAACGCCAGCGTTCAAAGATGATTCGCGATTAGCGTCGTCAAGTCTTGAATCTCAAGGTTGAGACTATCCTCCAGCTGTGGATCCTGCTGGGCACAACGAAAATGAATCTGGCATTTAACACAACTTGTGATCATTCGGCGGACACCTGTTCGTGACGCTTCCTTTAACCGCTCGATCTGGATATTCTTGCTGACCTGTCCACAAGACGTCCACCCGGTGGTGCCGCAGCACAGGCTGGCATTGCGGACCCGTTCCATTTCCCTCAAATCCAATCCCAGAGCCGCCAATAACAATCGCGGTTCATCGTAGATATCAAGATAGCGACCCAACCGGCAGGGGTCATGGTAGGTGACACGCTGCTGATTTTCCGCCGCCAGAACAAGATGCCCATCAGCAACGGCCTGCGCCAAATATTGGGTCAGGTGAAATACCGCCATGCCATGGTCCGCGACCCGTTTGGGGTATTCCCGGGCGAGCATAAGGGCGCATTCCGGACAGGTGGTCAGAATGATTTTAGCACCGGTGGCGCTGAGGTGTTCAAGATTGCGTTTGGCCAGAACCTGAAATGTCTGCATATCCCCTTCCCATAGCTGATCGTGACCGCAGCAACGCTCGTCAGCCATAACCTGAGGCGCGATCCCCAGATGGTTCAAAATTTTTACTGCGGCCCTGGCAATGTCGATGCCCTCTATATCCAAATGCTTGAATAAGGTATCATAGTAAGGCAAACATCCGGTAAAATACACAATCTCCGAAGAATTAGATATCTGAAGTTCTGGTGTGATCCAATCCAGGCGATGTTGTTCGAGCCCCGCTTCGGTCATCATTTTACCCCAGTTTTGAATAGCGGCTCCATGGGTGCATTCACCGGTTTGTCCGCATCCTCTGGCCAGGGTTCTGGCCTTCTGTATGAATTCGGAAAAATAGACATCCGATGGACACAGCAAACTGCATCGCTGACATGTCAGGCAGGACCAAAACAACGGATCTTGCATGATCTCCTCGGGCTGACCATCGATAGCCTTCTCCACCAGTAATCGCGGGCTGCTATAGGAACGGGTTTCCCAACGGGTGATCGGGCATACGGCACTACACTTACCACATTCCTGGCAATACCATGCCCGACATTGTTGGATAATGTCTTTTATTCTATCCATGCTGCTACCCGTCTCCATTCAGACCATCCATAAAGAGTTGTATTTTTGACACCCAGGATTCTGCGCAGTCGGTCGCGATTCGATCCATGACAAGGCATTTATTTGAATGTCCCAACAGCTGCATTAAGCGGCTGGTCAAATCAAATGTTTTTTGAGCACGCAGGTAGCCAAATGTATAATGGCATTCATCCGGCGCGCACCCCAGCAGCAAAACGCCGTCGGCACCCAGATGAAAGGCGTTAAGAAGGATCCCCGCACTCAAGCGACCCAGGCACATGACTTTTAAGGGATAAACCCAGGGTGTGTAGGATGCATGCTGGCGGCCCGCGGCTTCAAGCCCCCGGAAGGCATTCCAATTACATGTAAAAACGACTGCCTTCTGCCTGGCATTCATATCATCTGCTTTAAGGACCGCTGCAAGCATGGCTCCCAGCTGTTCATCCGTCGCATAGCCCGCTGTGATAGCTCCGGAAGGACATTGTGCGGCACAGCTGGCGCAGCCCGAACAGATCATCGGATCAATCCAGGAGTGACGCTGCGGTTCTTCTCCAATCAGTTGCGGCGCACCCAAGTCACATATATCGATACATGTTTTACAGGCCCGGCAGCGGTGCGGATCGACCGAGGCTGCCATGGGCTTGGGCTGTTCGGTCAGCTGATGCAACCAACCGGTCACCTTGACGGCTGCAGCCGCTCCGCTCGATCGGCCATTTAGCGGGTCACAGAAAAAAACGCCCGGCAACAGCGTCTCAACATCCGGTGGCATCGTTTTGAGGCGCTCGAATTCAACTGATGTCGCAAATGCATTGCACAACAGCTCCGTCTCGACCGCGTCCTGCGGTGCCAGCACGACAGCTGTTGCTCGCTGGACCGTCAATGGATTCGAAACCGCATATTGCCCATCGACACGCCTGATTTGATGGGGCAACTGCTCGGCGGCGCGGGTGACAATATGCCGGTCATTGAGTATATTCTGACACATCCGTGCCGCTGCGCTGTTGCCCACAATCAACACGGACCGTTCAGCGTCCATCGATCGGATCGCTTGGGGGGACGCCATCTTCAACTTGACAGCAGCGGCTGCAATCAACATATCTGCCTTGGCGGTCGCGGCCGCCGGGTCATCAGCATGCACCCAGGCACAATGCTCGCGGATATTCACAAATTCCCATATCAGATTGGACGAATTCCCAGCTGACAGGCGATCTTTTGGAATGCGTGAACCGTGAGTGCCGGTCGCAAACAGACCCAGGTTATCTTTGCAGCGAACCCGCTGATAGGTACAACTGAAGCAAACCTGGTCCAGTGAACAGCAGCTGCAGGCAGCTAAAAGCACCCGCTTCAGACCGTGATCCAGCACTGCATTATCAATGAATTCAGCTGCTTCCGGCAAACAGGCCTGGGGAATTACAGCAGCATGAATGACGCCGGGAAGACCAGCTGATTGCTGGCACAACGCATCCGTATCGACGACCCGAGCGATGTGATCGCCACACTGGCAAATAAACACACCCATGCGCGCAGGGCTTCCCGGATACGCTCCCATCTGAGTAGATGAGGCCGCAAAATGCCGCTCGGCGCGTGTATGGTGCATGGCGTGGGCAGCCGCAACAGAGCCTGCAAATGTCTCTTGGGGTGATACGTGATAAATGCCAGGTCCTTCTTGCAGCTCTAATTGCGCAAATGTTGTCGGACCGCCGGCCAGAATAATGGCACCCATTTCGAAGTCGACGATTTTTTCACGCTCAGCATGGTTAACCGCTCCTGCTTTGCAAGCCGCGATACAGGCCATACATTCACTGCAAGGACCACAGGCCAGGCAGCGTTGGGCTTCGGCAATTGCCTGTTCTTCTGAATAGCCCAACTCCACCTCGCAAAAACTGCTTAAACTTTCCGCCTGTGACAGGACCGGCACGGATATCCGCGGCTTGGGGACCAGCTCTGCTGCGGTCATGGGCCGCTCTGAAATTGACATCTGAACGGTATTCTGTGTGTGACCGTTTGGCGATTGGCCATTGATACCGTCATTGGCGTTGGTTTCATCCGACCGCTGGTTGAGGCGAACCGCTTTTAAATCGCACTGCTCAAGATACCGATCGATGCTTTCAGCAGCCTGTTTACCGCTGGCAATGGCCTCTATGACTGTTTGGGGTCCGTAAAGCGCATCGCCGCCGGCAAATACCCATGGTATGCTCGTTTGCAGCGTTTCCGGATCAGTCTGGATGCCTCCCTGGGGTGACCGCATAATGTTCTCTGCTTCTAAAAAGTTCATTTCAGCGCGTTGGCCGATGGCAATCATTACGGCTTCCGCTTCCAGGGTATTGATTTCATTTTCATCATACTGGGGATTAAAATTGCACTGATCATCAATAACGCATGTGCACCGTTTGAATTCAATTCCGGTAAATTCGTTGTTTTTGCTCAGGAAGCGATGCGGCCCAAAACAATTGACAATTCTTATACCGGCTTCCAGTGCCTCTTTAATCTCGTCATCGCGCGCCGGCATTTCTTCGCGGGTTTCAAGACAAACGATGGTAACCGCTTTTGATCCCAGGCGTCTGGCAGTCAGAGCCACATCGACGGCCACATTACCCCCCCCAACAACGATAAGTTTTTCAGCTGTCGACACCTTTTTGCCCAGCGCAACATCACGCAGAAAAGACACCCCATCAAAGACGCCGGATAGGTTTTCTCCGACAACCCCGAGTCTGCGGCTGCCGTGCAACCCGGTGGCCAGAAAAAGCGCTGAATATCCCTTTGATCTCAGCGTCTGGAGATTAATGTCTTTGCCAAAAGCAATCCCTGTCTTGATGTTAACGCCCATTTCCGCGATGGCATTGATTTCCGCTTTCAGAATATCCCTGGGAAGACGATAAGATGGGATGCCCACCGCCATCATACCACCGGCAACCGGGAGCTTTTCAAAAACCGTCACCTTATAATTTTTAAGCGCCAGATCATGCGCTGCTGTCAGACCAGCCGGGCCTGCGCCAACTATTGCTATCCGTTTGGCCCCGACAGCTTGCGATGGTATTTTAGATTTTTTACGCTTTGACGTGTTGCCCTTTTTGAGTTCCCAATCGGCAATAAACCGTTTAAGCTGCCGAATGGCCACCGGCTCGTCTACTTCTTTACGACGGCAATTGATTTCGCAGGGATGGGTGCATATCCTGCCGCAGATGCCCGGAAAAGGAATGGCTTCCCGCACCAGATCCAGTGCTTCTTGAAAACGCCCTTGCGCGATAAGCGCCACATAGCCCTGGACATGGATACCCGCCGGGCAGGCATGCGAGCAAGGCGCTAGGCCCAATTTATCGATAACGGCAGACTGGGGCTGAAGGCCATCTTTAAGGTAGATGGCTTTGTGATCATTTCCAGGCACCTGCACCGGACAGGCCTCGAGACAGTCCCCGCAGTTCGTGCATCGGTTTAAATCGATATATCGCGGCCGCATCTGAAGACGGACCTTGAAAACATCTCTGATTTTCTCAGCACTTTTTAACGCAGTGTGGGTCAATAGGTGAATACGGGAATGTTTGGCGACCTTTAGGGCGTGAGCACTCGAAATATTATCGGGGGGCTTGCCGACCGGATCGTCCCCAATGAAAGGTGAAATGTCTGTCAAAAGGACTTCAACACCGGCTTCGGCCAGATCAAGGGCTGCCTGGAGCCCTGCGGGGCTTCCGCCAATAATAAGGACGCCTGGGTTCACAGAAGCTTTCCTCCTTGGTCATGGCTTCCGGACCTACAACGTGTTGTTGACTTGGTAGCGCAAACCTTTTTTGAAACCGGCCTCAAAAGCGCTTAAATTGACCTCTACGGTCTTGGGAGGCACGGCTTTGGCCACAGATTGCTGCATGGCTGATTTGCTGACCGCTCCGATGATAGCTGTCCAGAGCCCCAGCATAACGGTATTGGCCGCCCGGGAATTTCCCAATTCTTCCGCAATTTGGGTAGCTGAAATCCCATAGGTTTTCAGATCCTGGCGCTGATCTGGGGATAAAGTTACCAGTCCGTCGTCAATTAACAGGGTTGCGCCGGTAGCCATTTTGGGAACGTACTTGGTATAAGCCTCCTGGGACATAATTATCGCGTTTGTGGGTTCAATCAGATGCGGATGATGAATCGGATCGCTGGCGATAACAACTTGAGAGCCGGCCGCACCGCCCCTTGCCTCCGGGCCATAGCTCTGCGTAAAGCAGGCCTCCAACTTGTCATAAATCGCTGCAGCCTGGCCGATAATTCGACCGGCACTGACGATGCCCTGACCCCCAAATCCACCCAGCTGAACTTCAGTTCGGAAAATAATATCGGTCCGTTGCGGTATTTGAGATCGTTCATTCAGCATCTTTTTTGCTGCTTGCCAGCGTTCCCTGGCAACCTGGGCTTGTTCGTCAATAGCGCTCTGAAAATCCGGTTTGGGTTCGTTACTAAAAACACCTTCAACGATTTCAACAATAGCGCCCTCTTTATCGACTTTAATGGCGGCATCTTTGGGGTGCGTACCGTGGGCGACCTTCCCAATATTTTGGTAATGTTTCATGAGCTCCAAACCCCGTCGCCTGAGTTTCTCAGGATCCAATCCGCGACCTTCTGGGTTCCAACGGGCATAAGATGTGGAACACGGCGCAATCACTTCAACAAAGCTATATCCGGGATACATCATCGCCTCGCGCAACGTCCACTCCAGTCGCCGGGCATGAATGACGGTCCAACGAGCCAAAAAAGAAGCCCCACTAGCAGCCGCCAGGTAGGGCAGATTAAATGGATACTCAAAATTGCCATACTGGGTGGTAACGGCCTTGGCACCGTGCGGCGTCGTCGGTCCCACCTGACCACCGGTCATGCCGTAGTTAAAATTGTTGACGCAAATCACGGTAATGTCCAGGTTTCGTCGGGCGGCATGGATGAAATGATTGCCGCCGATACCGGCGATATCGCCATCCCCGGACATAACGACAACTTTCAACTCGGGATTGGCCAGTTTAAGACCGGTTGCAAATGGAATGGCCCGTCCATGGGTTGTATGAAAGGAATCCAGGCGAACGTACCCGGCAATACGACCGGTGCAGCCGATGCCCGATACCACAGAGACCTTGTCCAGATCCCAGCCCTGTTCCGCTTCGAGCCATTGGAGAGCGCCAATAAAAGTCGTCAGAGCTGTACCGAGCCCGCAGCCCTGACACCAAATGTGCGGCAATCGCTCTCCCCTTAACAGCCCATCCATGGGATGCTGCCCGGTAATCCAGTCGCTATCGCCTACAGATTCGGTTCCGAAGTGTTCAAATTGACCCGCATCGGTTATGTCAAAATCAGCCATGAGGTCGTCTCTCTTTCGAAAGGCTTAGCACTTATCTGCTTTGGTTGTATCCGGTTTACCTGCAGCCGCGCGCAAGGCGCTCAGAACCTGCTGCGGTTCTAAAATGTCTCCTCCCAATCGATTCACTCCGATGACTTGTGCCTGGCCGGCCGCACATCTTTCCACTTCAAGCAAAATTTGGCCGGCGTTAATTTCTGGCACTACAAACGCTCGGATTTTTTTTGCCAATGCCTTAATCTGCTCCGCCGGAAACGGCCATACGGTGATGAGCCGCAGGTAGCCGATACGGATACCTTCCTTCCGAGCCTGCTCGATAGGCCACAAGGACGTACGCGCCGATATGCCGTAGGATACAACCACGATCTCAGCATCTCTCAAATAGCGTTCTTCTACCTGAATAATTTCATCACGATGCAAACGAATTTTTTTTACCAGTCGCTTGATGTTCCATTCACTGGCTTCGGCATTCATAGCCGGATATCCGCGCTCGTCATGCGTCAAACCGGTAATATGGAAACGAAATCCCTCACCGGCTACAGCCATGGGTGCGACTTGGCCATCGTCGCCGGTTTCAGGATCGCGAAAGATTCGAAAATGATCTGGCTCCACGTCTCCTTTTCGCACCAGTGGGCGCTGGACAAGCTCAATTTCTTCGGGCGGCGGTATGATGACCCTTTCAGTCATGTGGCCTACTTCTGCGTCGGTCATGACCAAAACCGGAGTGCGAAACTTCTCGGCTAAGTTAAAGGCGCGTATGGTCAGATCGAAAAGCTCTTGAGGGGAGTTGGGTGATAAGGCAATGATTTCATAATCGCCGTGGGAACCCCAACGGGCCTGCATCATATCTTGCTGCCCCACCAGGGTGGGTAATCCGGTGGAAGGCCCTCCCCGCTGTACATTGACCAGCACACATGGGGTTTCCAGCATAATCCCCAATCCAAGATTCTCCATCATTAAAGAAAATCCGGGCCCACTGGTAGAGGTCATTGATTTGGCGCCTGACCATGAAGCGCCCAATATAGCGTTCATCGAGGCGAGCTCATCTTCCATTTGAATGTAAATGCCGCCGACCTGCGGTAATCGTGTAGACATCCGTTCCGCGACCTCGGTGGCGGGGGTAATGGGATAACCGGCAAAAAATCGACAGCCGGCCATAATCGCGCCTTCGGCGGCGGCATAATCGCCTAACAGAAAATGCTCGCCGATTAACAGACCTTCATGTGAATGCATGGAGTGCATTTGATTTATGGATCTCTCTGTTCCTTGGTGATTGCGGATACCTCACTGGTTTCAACATATATGGCAAAATCCGGACAAAGCAACGTGCACAGACCGCAGTCTGAGCACGCTTCACCATCAACGACTTCAGGCGGATGATACCCTTTGGAATTGGTTCGTTTGGACATCAGCAAAACAGTGCGCGGGCAAAACTCAACGCAAAAACCACAGCCTTTGCATCGCTCTTCAATGATATGAATAATACCATGAGGAATCTGAATTTGATCCTGGTCTAACGGTTGGCGCCAAAATTTCATGATTGCTCCTGAAATTTTGTTGTAAGCGTCTGAGGGTTTGTTGGCATCGCCGTGTTGCCCTATCGGGCAAGGTATATGGATTTGATATCAATAATAAGGCGATCGCCTGTATGATTTTATACCACAATTGAGTTTAAATGTCATTGCTCTTTGCAAACAAACGCGCTCCTGTTCGTGTTTTTCATGTTTAATTTTGCGTTCGTATCTTTAAGGCTGCATAAAATTGAGGCCGCAATGGCATCCTGCTTTGACAACAACGGGTTATTTTTAATATGCTTAAGGATGGTCAAGCGCACACCGTGCTGATTGAATTCATCGAGCGGGTCAGATCCGGCAAACCGGAAGGAAATGTCATATTGAAAAAAATTCTGATACCAGCAGCCGTAATGGCCGTGTTGGGCCTAGCTGGCATAGCGACTTTTTTCCTGCATTTAAAACAGTATGCTCAAACTCCTGGCAGCCCGAAAGCCGTCGATACGGTCATCTCCATACCCGCCGGTCAATCATTTAGCCAAACGACCACAGCCCTCGCCAAAGCCGGTATCATTCAGCATCCCTATAAATTCAAGTTAATTGCCCGTTTGAAAGGTTATGACAAAAAGCTGCAGGCTGGCGAATATACCCTCTCCGCAACCCTGTCGCCAGCACAGATTCTGCAGAAAATGGTCGCCGGTGACGTCAGGCTGTACAGGCTGACGGTCCCGGAGGGACTCAATCTCTACCAGATTGCCGAGCTGGTGGATCAGAGCGGTTTGGCATCCAAAAACGACTTTATTGCGGCGGCAACCAGCACCGAATTTGTACATCAACAGGGTTTGAATGCCGACACCTTCGAAGGTTACCTGTTTCCGGAAACCTATTTTTTCCCAAAGAACACACCTGTCAAAACGATTATATCCACCATGGTCGACCGCTTTCGACAGATATTTAGTGCCAACTGGCAAAAAAGAGCCGAACAGCTGGGTTTTTCCATCCACCAAATTGTCATTCTGGCATCGATCATCGAGAAAGAAACCGGTGCCTCTTTTGAGCGCCCTTTGATTTCCTCGGTATTTCATAACCGCTTAAACAGGAAAATGCGTCTGGAATCTGATCCAACGGTTATTTATGGATTAGAAAATTTTGACGGCAACCTGAAGCGCAAACATCTTGAAACCCTCACTCCGTATAATACTTACAAACGCAGTGGCCTGCCGGCCGGCCCCATCGCCAACGCCGGCAAAGATTCACTGGAAGCTGCTCTGTATCCGGCCGACACAAAATTCATTTATTTTGTATCTAAAAAAGACCAAACCCATCAATTTTCCACAAATTTCAAAGACCATCAGCGCGCTGTCCAAAAATACCAGCTGCGGCGTCGTTAGCTGAGTGCAGCCGGATATAAATTAGGTGTTTGTCGCCGCATGAGCCGCGTGCGCCCGATCGATTTAAAAACGGTCTAAAACCCATCAGCTTGACATTGTGCGCGGCAGAAGCTAGCTTATAGCAGCTTGTAATACCACCCGATACGATTTGATGGACCCGTTCAGGAGGATGACATGACACATGCAGACAAAAATCGGTTTAAGACGATCATCGATCTCGAAAAACTAAACCGCTTCAACGAGGAGGGGTGTCCGGCCTGCGGGCGAAAATTTACCCTGGGTGAACCGGTGGTGATGGCCTGCGGCGCATGGGAAGGCGAGCCTAAATATGTACATGAAAATGAAGCTACATTTGATGCGGCTACGTCAACTTACATCGAGAATCGTTGCTATGCGTCTCGCAAAGGATAAGGTGTTGCCGCCATCCCCCGTTCACTGCTAAAACTGCCGGGTCGCTCATCGTGCCTTTTGCCATCGCTATGACCCACCCTTTGAAATTTCCAAACAGAAACCGGCACAAATACTAGACTTTACCAAAGCGGGCTGTCGCTGCCGGTTACATCTTAAGTTTTTCCCCTTACGTGCCGATATAAATCGAGTAAATCTGTGAATTTGGCCTGCGGTCTCCAGTGATTCTTTAAAAATTAAAGACCGGTGCATACGCGCTGAATTATGAACAATTACGAAAAGTTATACCAGCAAGAGGCGGAGAATGAACAAAAAAAAGCGCTTTATCAACCTGGATAACATGGGTCTGATCATCATCGGTGCAGGTGTCTCCCTGTTCTATTATTATTTTGAGAAGACCATTTTAGCCAGTGAAACCCTGGCCATTGTGGTAACGGCCGGCATCATTCTGCTCATCAGTCTGTGTACCCAGTTACTGGTCAATAATATTAATCGATCCAAAGAAGCGCTGCGCGAAGCCAACGAAACATTAGAAATCAAAGTCAGGGAGCGCACAGCCGAGCTACGCGAATCGGAAATGAAATATCGAACCATTTTTGAAAATACGGGCACGGCAACCGTCATCGTTGAAAACGATGCCACCATCTCTCTGGCAAATTCAGAGTTTGCCAATATGGCAGGACTCGAAAAAAGTGAAATTGAAAATCAAAAATCATGGCTGCACTTTATGGATGAAAAAACACAGCGCAAAGTCCTAAATGGCGAGGCAGCGTCAGACTATCCCGAATACAACCAGATAGCGCCCCATTTCGAATGCACTTTTATCGACAAAGAAGGCACCCAAAAAGATATGCTATGCTCCCTGGCTGACATTCCGGGTTCTGAAAAAAGTGTCGTTTCGCTGGCCGACATTACCGAGCTGAAGGAGGCAGAACGCCAGATCTATCATCAGGCATTTCATGACACGCTGACCGGCTTGCCCAATCGCGCCCTTTTCATGGAACACTTAAACATGGCTCTCAAACGCGCCAAGCGCCGCGATGATTATTTTTTTGCCGTGCTATATCTGGATATTGACCGCTTCAAACTGGTTAACGACAGCCTGGGCCATAGCGTCGGTGACCGATTAATCAGAGCTTTTGCCAGCCGAATTCAGGAATCCCTGCGCGACCTTGATATTCTGGCGCGTTTTGGAGGTGATGAATTTGTCATCCTGCTCGAAGATATTGAAAACAGCGAATATGCCAGTGGGGTGGCCGATCGACTGCAACAGGAACTCAAACGGCCCTTTATGATTGAAAACAAAGAGGTCTTTGCACCGGCCAGTTTTGGGGTGGTATTGAATACCCGCGACTATGATGATCCAGAGGACATCATCCGAGATGCCGACGCGGCAATGTACCATGCGAAAGAAAACGGCAAGGCCCAATACAAAATTTTCGATAAAACGCTTCATAAAAAGGCATTGCATCTGCTGGAAAGAGAAACGGATTTGCGCAAGGCCGTCAACAGAGATGAATTCGAAAATCACTATCAGCCCATAGTAGATTTACAGTCTGCATCCCTGGTGGGTTTTGAGGCGCTCATTCGCTGGAACCATCCGGAACTGGGTCTTATTTATCCAGGATCCTTCATTTCAATCGCAGAAGAAACCGGACTCATCATTCCGATCACGAAGTTGATTGCCCGGCAGGCCTGTGAGGATCTGTGCCGCTGGCAGAACCAGCTCAGAGATGAATTGAAACTCACAATGAACATCAATCTATCCAGCAAGCATTTTTTGTCCCCCACCCTGCTGGAAGATATCAAAGAAATTTTAAAACAAACCGGCATGCCACCCGATCAGCTCAAATTGGAGATCACAGAAACCGCCCTTATGGAAGATGCGGATGAAACCATTCGGCTGGTGCACCGCTTAAAAGACATGGGGCTGCATCTGGTCATCGATGACTTTGGAACCGGCTACTCTTCACTTAGCTATCTGCAGCGCCTGCCCATTGACACCCTGAAGGTCGATCGCAGCTTTGTCTCAAGAATCCAAGCGGAACCGGATGGCAACCGCAATATCGTCGAGGCCATTATCTCGCTGGCGCATCGCTTGAAAATGATGGTGGTGGCTGAGGGAGTGGAGACCGAAGAGCAATTTGCAATATTGCTGGAAATGAACTGTCAATTCGGGCAGGGTTATCTATTCTCAAAACCGCTCAGTAAACCGCAAATCGATGAACTGATTGAAAACATCCGCCAACTCGCGCAGCAAAGCCCGGGTTCCCAGTATTCGCTACCGGCGATGCTGTCAAATTAATTCTGTCCTGTCCAATCCATACAAATATGTTATAATCAAGGCGCTGGTTGACGAATGGCTCACCATTGGAGTAATGGAGCAATCTTGATTTTAGATTTTGGAATTTGGAATGCGGATTGAAACAGCTGGGTGTTGATGTTCTACTGTTTCGTCCAGTCCTAAAATCCAAATTATGGAATTCTCCATTATGCCATAGCTTTAACCTTAAAAAGAAGGCCCTATGAATCCTGAAACGCTGTCAATGGAACAATTGGCCGGTCAACGCCTGATGGTCGGCTTTGAAGGCAAACACTTTAATCCGGATTTACAATTTGTCATTCGTGACCTTAAGGTTGGCGCGATTATTCTTTTTTCGCAAAATATCGAGACCCCTAGCCAGGTAGAGAAACTGTGTGAGGCGATTCAGGAATGTGCCCGCGTAAACAGCCAGCCGCCCCTGATTATCGCCATAGACCAGGAAGGCGGGCAGGTCGCTCGACTAAAAGAACCCTTCTCCGTATTTCCAGGCAATCCCTCCATGAAAGATATCAATGATGCCATTTTTTTTGCAGAGACAACAGCTGCTGAATTATCCCGGGCCGGCATTAACATGGACCTGGCCCCTGTTATGGACGTTGCACCGCGCGACATGACCAGTATAATGGCTGAAAGAGCCTTTGGACATGATCCTGCATGGGTCTCTAAACTGGGGTTGACCGTTATATCCCATTTACAGCAGCGGCATATAATGGCAGTCGCGAAACACTTTCCCGGTATTGGCCGAACGGTAGCTGATTCCCATATCGAGCTGCCCGCCTGTGAACACAGCCTGTCCGATCTGAAATCATACGACCTGATCCCCTTTGTCGATAGCATTTCGCAAGACGTCGCCGGCATTATGCTCTCCCACGTGATGTACCCGCAAATTGACCCGAAATGGCCGGCCAGTCTGTCAAAACAAATTGCGCATGACCTTTTGCGGGAACAGATGGGCTTTTCAGGCGTAACGATGACCGATGATCTGGACATGGGAGCCATTATCCATCATTATGATATCAAGACTGCTGTTCGTCAAATCCTGCAGGCAGGCATCGACATGGCGCTGGTCTGCCACAAGGGCCCCAATATTCAAATTGCCTATCAGGAAATTTTGGATGGTTTGCGTCAATCGCAGGATATCCGGGCCAAGGGCATGGCATCGGTGAAGAGAATCCTGGCGCTCAAAAAGAAGTATTTAAACGCTTAACGAAAAGCCTTGCTCAATTTGCGGACATGTTTTTCACCGCGAAGAACACGAAGATAAAGAGGCTTCCTGTGTTTTCTTGAAAAACATCCTCCAAGTCCTTTGTGATCTTGGTGGTGTTTTCATTTTTGGGTCACCTGCCGGCCACGGGATCAAACCGTATTCCTGGAAAAAACATCATCTTCCAGTCGGGATTGCATACCGGCCTTTATGTGGTGAAAACCCGCTGCGGCAACCATGGCGGCATTATCGCCGCATAGCTTGACAGAAGGGATGTGAACTTTCAGGCCCCGGCCTCTGGCATCCCGCCGCACGCTGTTCCTCAGACCGCTGTTGGCGGCGACCCCGCCAACGACCGCAATATGTTCACAATCTTTGATCTGGGCCGCATGGATGACCTTATAGGTCAAAACCTCCACCACCGCGGCCTGAAAACCGGCCGCAATGTCAGCGATTTGGCCGGCGTCGTCGGATGGATGTTTATCCACATAGTGCCGCACAGCCGTCTTGATGCCGCTGAAACTGAAATCAAAATCGGATTTGTCCAGATAGGGACGCGTAAATACAATTTTTTGCGGGTTTCCCTCCCGGGCAAGACGGTCAATAACCCCGCCGCCCGGATATCCCAGCCCGAGTAGCTTGGCGACTTTGTCAAATGCCTCCCCGGCGGCATCATCGCGTGTTTGCCCCATCAATTCAACTGACGTGTGCGACGTGACATAATAAATACCGGTATGCCCGCCGGAGGCCAGCAAGGCCACAAAAGGAAATGCAGGCGGCTGCGGTTCAAGAAAAACCGAGTTGATATGGCTTTCGAGATGATTTACCCCGACCAGCGGCACATCCAGTGAATATGCATAGGCTTTGGCAAATGAGAACCCCACCAGTAAGGCACCGACCAGGCCTGGACCCCGTGTTGCGGCCAAGGCGTCGATCTGATTCTTTTTTAAACCAGATTCGCTGATCGCTTCGTCTACAACCGTAACAATGGATTCAATATGTTTTCTGGAAGCCAGCTCCGGAACGACGCCGCCGTATGGATGATGAATGCTGATTTGCGAGGATATTTTGGATGATAAAACAGCGGTCCCATCCTGGACGATGGCAGCCGCAGTCTCATCGCAGGATGTTTCGATACCGAGGATATACATGGGGCTCGCTTGGGTTGACCTGGTTTTCTGATAGCGGCCTGCCGGCTTCAAAGGCAGGCGGTTCGATTCAATTTCATCGTTCAGATAGCCTTCATTGGATGTCGGATGGCCAGTGCTCGACGAACCTTTAAGGTTTTTGTTTTCGGCGCGATACTCTCCGAGTATCAACTTTACCGCCGACTCATCCTTTACAGACGTTACCGGAAGCTTGTCCCTCGGCGATCCACCGAAAAATACGACTTATGCTACTCAGCCAATTCGGCCATCTGGTGGACGGATGGTTTTTTGTGTTTTCAGGCATTGTCAGCTTTAATCCCATATCAGACGTCGGCCAGCTTCCTTGCAGTCAAGAATTTCACCGATGACATAGGCCTGTTCATCAAGTGCTTCGATGCGCTGCAAAACATCCACAACCGCATGATCGGGGACGACCACGATCATACCGATGCCCATGTTAAAGGCGCGCGCCATTTCGGCTGCGCTAATGTTGCCGCCTTTCTGCAAGAAGGGGAAAATGGCCGGAACATCCCAGCTTTCGTCGCGAATCAGGATGCTGCATGCCTGTGGGACGATCCGGACGATATTCTCCGATATGCCTCCCCCGGTGATGTGCGCAATTCCATGAATCGGCAAGTCCTTTATCAGGGCTGCAATCGTAGCAGCGTAAATTTTGGTGGGCGTGAGTAATTCTTCGCCAATTGTTTTTCCCAGTTCCGACACATGCGCGTCAATTTTCAAATTAAGGGTCTCAAAACATACTTTGCGCACCAGGGAATATCCATTGCTGTGCAGACCGCTGGAAGCGATACCGATCAGTTTGTGCCCAACCCGAATTTCGGTTCCGTCGATGATTTTACTGTTATCCACCACACCCACTGCAAAACCGGCCAGATCGTATTCATTGGCCGGATAGAATCCGGGCATTTCAGCGGTTTCACCCCCCAGCAGAGCACATTGTGAAAGCTGGCATCCCCGGGCAATTCCCCGGATAATATCTGTGGCGCGTTGGTTTTCCAGTTTTCCCATAGACAGATAATCGAGAAAGAAGAGTGGCTTTGCACCCTGCACGATGATATCGTTGACGCACATTGCCACCAGATCAATGCCGACCGTATCGTGTTTGTCCAGCATTAATGCGATCTTGAGCTTGGTCCCGACCCCATCGGTCGAGCTGACCAATACCGGTCTTTCCAGGTTTGCCAGATTAAGTGAAAAAAGGCCGCCAAATCCTCCGATATCGCTCATCACACCGGCACGTGCCGTTTTTTTTGCAATTTCTCCGATGGTATCAACCAGCTTATTGGCCTTATCAATATCAACACCGGCGTCGGCGTATGTTAAGGATTCTTTCATCGGGCTCTCCTGAATAACGTGCGGGATTAAGTCATTAAAAATCTGTGTTTAAATCCTGTACATTCGCAACCTAAAACGTAACCACGAAAACACGGAAAAAAAGAAAGCACGATCTTAGTATTTTTTCGTGGTTTTACGATTTCGTGCTTTCGTGATAAATACAATATTGCGGAAATGGTAACATGAAAAGCGAAAAACCCTTGAAAATTAATCTGATCCAGCATAAAAGTCAAAGCAATTTTTTGACGCCAAGATCAGGATTGAACGCAACATCACCTTCGAATCGACCCTGTTTCAGGAACAAGCCGAAATGGGGGATTGCAAATGCGAAACAGGAGTAGCTCATGTTTACTTTTGCCAGGCTGGATCGCCTGCCGCCTTATGTATTCGCAACTGTCAATGAGATAAAAATGAAGGCCCGGCGGGCGGGCGAAGACATCATCGACCTGGGTATGGGAAATCCGGATCTGGGCACCCCACAACATATCGTTGATAAACTGATCGAGAGTGCTCAAAAACCGCATAATCACCGATACTCAGCATCAATGGGAATCACCAAACTGCGCATGGCCATTGCCGACTGGTACGGACGCCGATTCGATGTCGATATCGACCCGAACACAGAAGCAATTGCCACGATTGGTGTTAAGGAGGGAATGTCGCACTTGATTCTGGTCACAATTCGCCCCGGCGATGTCGTTTTTACACCCAATCCGACCTACCCTATTCACCCGTATTCCGCCATCATTTCCGGTGGGGATGTCAGGGGCATACCGCTGGGGCCTGAAGCCGATTTTTTTGAAAACTTGCTTTCGGCGACCAAAACCACCTGGCCGCGACCCAAAGTACTGATTATCAGCTATCCCCATAACCCTACTACCGAGGTCGTTGATCTGGCTTTTTTCCAAAAAATCGTCGATTATGCCAAAGAACACAATATCATGGTTATCCACGACTTTGCCTATGCTGATCTGGTATTTGACGGGTATAAGGCCCCGAGCTTTTTACAGGTCACCGGCGCCAAGGACGTCGGTGTTGAATTTTTCTCTCTTTCAAAAAGCTATAGCATGCCGGGCTGGCGGGTAGGCTTTTGCGTGGGAAATCCACAGATAGTGGCCGCCCTGAGCCGCATCAAAAGCTATCTTGATTACGGAATTTTTCAGCCGATCCAGATTGCCTCGATCATTGCTTTAAACGGACCTTATGATTGTGTTGAGCATATCCGGGAAACATACAAAGACAGGAGAGACAGCCTGGTCAATGGCCTTAACCGCATCGGCTGGAACATTCAAAGCCCCAAAGGCACCATGTTTGTATGGGCCAAAATCCCTGATAAATTCCTGGAAATGGGATCGGTGGAATTTGCGAAGTTCTTAATCCAAAAAGCCCAGGTGGCCGTATCACCGGGTTTGGGATTTGGTGAATATGGAGATGCGTACGTGCGATTTGCGCTGATTGAAAATCCCATGCGGATTAACCAGGCAATTCGCGGCATAAGGAAGATAATGTGAAACTGGCTGCTGGCTGCTCGCCGCCGGCTGCTGATAACGGGCGGCTGGTTTATTTAATCGGGGGCGGGGTTTATCCCCGCCCGCACAACGTGCCAGATGGTCAATGGCCGGCAACCAGAGGCCAGAAGCAAGAAGCCAGTAGCAATAATTCCGAAGAACTGAAAATGATAAAAAATGCATAGATCCAACGATAAAGGAGTCATTTAAATGAAACAAATTAACATAGGCCTGCTGGGTTGCGGCACTGTCGGCACCGGTGTGGCCAAACTGCTGATCGAAAGCAGCTCGGTGATTACTTCACGGCTGGGCGCAATTTTGAATCTGAAACGCGTTGCCGATATCGACATTGAAACCGATAGAGGCGTTCAGTTTCCCCAGGGCGTGCTGACCACCGATGCGCACACAGTCGTCAATGATCCTGATATTGACATAATCGTTGAAATGATCGGTGGCGAAGGAATTGCCAGGGAGCTTATTTTAGGGGCCATCGAAAATGGCAAACAGGTCATCACCGCCAACAAAGCGCTTTTGGCCAGCCAGGGTAACACACTATTTCAAGCGGCTGCAGATAAGGGCGTGGATCTGGCATTTGAAGCTGCAGTGGGCGGTTGCATGCCGATTATTAAATCCATGCGCGAATCATTGGTCGCCAATCAGATTAATTCGATGACGGGCATTTTAAATGGAACCTGCAATTATATTTTAACGAAAATTACCGATGAAAGAATGCCTTTTGAAGATGCCCTGTCGGAAGCACAGCAAAAGGGCTATGCTGAAGCGGATCCTTCTCTTGATGTCGAGGGGATCGATACCGCCCATAAAATTGCCATCTTAACCGCACTGGCCTACGGAATGAATATCAATTTACCGAACGTGTTTATTGAAGGCATCTCAAAAATTACGCCCCTGGATGTTGCCTTTGCAGAGCATTTCGGCTATCGAATCAAGCTGCTGGCCATCAGCAAAAATAAAGGCAATCAGGTACAGGCCCGGGTTCACCCGACCATGATACCGTTTGACAACCTGCTGTCAAGTGTCAACGGCACGGTCAATGCGATCATGGTCTCCGGCGATGCGGTCGGCGATATCATGCTGTACGGGCGCGGCGCCGGCATGATGCCCACTGCCAGTTCGGTCATCAGTGACGCCGTGGATATTGCCCGCAATCTGATGGCCGGCACATCGCAGCGGATTCCGGCGCTTTGCGTGCAAAAAGAGCATATCCAAAATATCAACATTATGCCAATGGATGAAATTGAAACGCATTATTATTTCCGCTTTGCAGCCCTCGACAAACCGGGTGTGCTGTCAACCATATCGGGAATTTTAGGCCGGCATGATATCAGCATTCAGTCGATGCAGCAAAAAGGACGTAAAACCAACGGTTCCGTGCCGGTTGTAATGATCAGTCATGTGGCCAAAGAGGCCGACGTGCGTAAAGCCCTGGCAGAAATCGACCATTTGGATGTGGTCAGCCAACCGACAATGCTGATTCGAATTGAAGACGAAAAATTAGATTAAATATTCATTCAAACAATTAAATTGGGCAGGAATGAACCGTATGTACATTGTTTGCGCCGATATGGAAGGTATTCTCACACCGGAAATCTGGATCAATGTGGCTGAAAGAACCGGTATAGAAGAGCTCAGGCTCACGACACGAGATATTGACGATTATGACGTCTTAATGAAAAAGCGGCTGGGCATTTTAGATAAGCATGGTTTGAAACTGCAAGATATTCAGGCCGTCATTGCCAAGATGGAGCCACTGGACGGTGCCCTTGATTTCCTTTCATGGCTTCGCTCTGAGCTTCAGCTTATTATCGTATCGGACACCTATGTGGAATTTGCCGGTCCTTTGCTGGAGAAGATGGGTCGGCCGACCCTTTTTTGCAACACCCTGTCGGTTGCAGCTAACGGGTCCATTTCCGGATATAATCTGCGTCAAAAAGATGGTAAAAAGAAGGTGGCCATTGCGCTTAAAAATCTGAATTATAAGGTCATCGCCATTGGCGATTCGTATAATGACATCACCATGCTAAAGGCTGCCGATAAGGCCATATTATTCCGCCCGCCGGACAATGTTAAAGCGGAATTCCCGCATTTTCCGGTAACGACAACTTATACCGAAGTAAAGCGTGAAATTCAAAAAATCATAAACTACTAAAACTCTTCTATCTTTTGAATTTGTAAAAAAGTCTGTCCCGGCAAGCGGTGTTACCCATACGGGAACAAGGGACTAATGGAAAGTTGGATCAATGGCATATTGGTGATGAACAGCGGATCATGTCCTGGTTTTAATTTGCAGTGAGAAATCACCAGAAAAAAGGGGTCCTCAATTCAGCAGACCCAGTGTTCTGATGTTTTCTTAATCCAGGCCGCCTGCCAAAATAGATACACATGTTTGAATTCGAGGAGCCGTATGTCAACACATCGGACAACCTGCCGCGTCATCTACGGAGACACTGATAACATGGGACAGGCTTATTATGGCAATTACTTTAGATGGTTTGAAATGGGGCGTAACGAATTATTTCGCTCAATGGGCCTTGCTTATGCAACCGCTGAAAGCCGGGGCCTGTACCTGCCGGTTGCCGAGACCTATTGCAAATATTTGCAGCCGGCAAAGTATGATGATGTTTTGATCATTGAGACCTCATTGGACACCCGCATAAAAGGCGGCCTAAAATTTGATTACCAGATCTTTGGTGAAGACCCCCGCGTGCTACTGGCGATAGGCTATACCAAACATGCCTGCTTGAATCGCGATGGCAAAGTGATTCGCCCGCCTCAGTTTATCAAAGAAATCATTGAGAAAAGTAGCTAAAAATCCTAAAATAATTTTTAGCGGCCGGAAAAAACACATTTCTGGGATTCATCTACAAATCGCAGAAAGAGGGATTCAATGACATTTGATATCGAAAAAATGGCAGGATGCCGTATCCTGGTAATCGGGGATTTAATGCTCGATGCTTATCTGTGGGGCGAGGCCGAACGCATTTCACCGGAAGCCCCGGTCCAGGTGGTATCGGTAACCAGCGAAGAGCATATGCTGGGCGGGGCCGGAAATGTGATCAACAATCTTGTTGCGCTGGGGGCTGATGTCTCTGCGGTCGGCGTGATCGGCTCCGGGCCGGATGCCCGGCTGATCCTCAACCAGTTAAAGGCACTTGGTGTTCAGACCGGGGGTGTTATCCAGGACCCACAACGACCGACAACCCGCAAGACGCGCATCATCGCCGAACATCAACATGTGCTTCGATTTGACAGAGAAGTAAAAACGGAAATCGATCAGCAACTGCTAAAGCAAATCTCACAATCAGCGGCGGATAGGATAGCCGCAACCGATTTAATTTTGGTCTCCGATTATGGCAAGGGGCTGATCACCAAAAAATTGATGCAAAGTCTGAATGCTGCTGCACAAAAGCACGGTAAAATGATCATTGTTGACCCCAAAGGTCTTGATTTTGAAAAATACGCCGGTGCATCCCTCATGACACCCAATCAAAAGGAAACGGCATTGGCTGCAGGTGTTGATATTGTGGATCATAAGACCCTGTCCAAAGCCGCTCGACGTCTTATCAAAAAAACAGGGATTGAAAAGATGTTAGTCACCTGTGGCAAAGAGGGAATGGTCTATTTTGAGGGCGATGCACGTCCCTACCGCATCAACACAAAAGCCCGCCAGGTTTTCGATGTATCCGGTGCAGGCGACACCGTTCTGGCTGTGCTGGGTCTGGGGATAGCGGCGGGTTATGCCATCAAAGAAGCGGTTGCGCTGTCAAACACTGCCGCCGGAATCGTGGTCGCTAAGGTGGGAACCGCTCCTGTAACGAAATCGGAGCTGGCGGCCAGCCTGAACCTGATTCCGGATCCCACCTTGCACAAGCAAAAAACGATGGCTGATCTGTCAGCCGTTGCGCAAAAGCTTCAAAAATCCGGTAAACGCATCGTCCTGACCAATGGATGCTTTGACCTGCTGCATGTGGGCCACATCATGTTGCTATCCGCTTCAAAACAGCTGGGCGATGTATTGGTCGTGGCCATTGATGATGATGCTTCCGTTAAACAACTCAAAGGCCCGGAACGGCCCGTTATTCAAGCAGCCGAGCGTTTGCGTATCATCAGCGCTCTGGACAGCGTGGATTACGTGGTGATCTTTTCATCGCACCAGTTGAAGGCGCTCATTGAAATCCTGCGCCCGGCTGTGCTGACCAAAGGCAGCAATTACGAAACCGACACGGTTGCCGGGCGCGAAATCGTCGAGCGTTTCGGGGGTCGGATTGAAATTATTCCGGTAACCGAAAACATTTCAGCCAGCCGCATCATCAATGACATCAAAAATACGGGGGATAAAAACCCCCAAGAAGGCAAATCACCGCAGTAATCATTTTCAATCTCATCCAATCGGGGAACTCTGGAATAATGGAATAAGGGGGTTGATCAACTGCAGAACCGGAGAACGGGATTAATGCAATGCCAATCTATATGAGGGTGCAATTGCAGTTGAACCCGATATTTTATCATACCAGAATTCCATTATTCCTTGATTGAGGCAAAACAAATACGATAAAGAGAATCCGATAAATTCTCTGAATACTGTAAATGACAGGAAGAACTGGGCAGATGTTGTCCATCCGTGAAAATCCTCAGGGCATCCTTTTCAAGGTCTATGTGCAACCCCGATCGTCAAAAAATATGATTGTTGGCTTGCACGCAGACAGCATTAAGATCAAGGTGACGGCGGCGCCGGTTGACGGAGCCGCCAATAAAAGTTGCCTTAAATTTCTGGCCAAATGCCTGTCGGTTGCGCCTTCCGCACTGGAAATCGTATCCGGACACCATGGCCGTATGAAAACGCTCCTTTTAAAATTCCAAAAGACACCACCGTCCGCAGCGGACTATGCGCATCTAAAAAAACGCATCGATCGGCTGATAAATTCGACCGGGTAGCAAAAACATTGCGCGGCCCACCCACCGGCGCAAAGAAAGCCCTTGACTAATTCCGCAGAAATGACTATTTTTCTCAACCTTAAAACAAAATTATTGCGGGGTGGAGCAGTCTGGTAGCTCGTCGGGCTCATAACCCGAAGGTCGGTGGTTCGAATCCGCCCCCCGCTACCAATATTATACTGAAGGCTTAGATTATTTATCTAAGCCTTTACTTTAGATAAAAATTTTGTAATTCCCCCTTCTATTCCCCCCAAAATAAAGACATTTTTAATACTGATTGGTTTTTCTTATTTCTTCTCATAAGATCTAACTCACAATGATCTGAGGGTTCAAAAGCAAGTCTTAAGCATCTACTTGGGCAGACAGGACTTGTAGTATAGCCTAATATTCTGAATTTATTAAAAGCATCAACAAATCCCCCAGATAGTATCACAAAAATACGTTAGTTTTATAAGTCGCTTATTCAAGTTAGAGCGTTTGGACCAAGCTATCTTAGACGTTATTAATAACCCCAAAAAGACTCAAAAAACTACCTGTATCGGAACGTTATTATGACAAACGCTCTAAAACTTGAACAGCTCAGATTTGAACGGCAAAGACTTGAGAAAATCTTCAGAGCCAATCTCGAAAGGCTTTCGAAGGCAATCAAAGAGAATAGTTATCCGTCAGATATGATTATGGATTTTATTTTAACCATGCCAAAAGATGTTTCTTCAAAATTCAATCAAAAAAATAGCTGATGCATCTCTCAATGTACTGCAAGTTCATGTTTTTATATCTGAGGCAAGAGCACGTATTAAATTCCGAGTAATCTCAAACTAAAAACCTATCTGAAGTTTCTTCCCCCCTCCCAAATTTGAATCCTGAATAATTTAAAATTTTATTTAATTTATTACCTAAATTTATGAACTTAGGTCCATGTTTATTTGTTGTTATATAGGTATTATGAAGTTAACAAATTGAAATTACGATAATTTTTTATTTAGTTTTATTGGAATGTCTTTTGCAATCAGCAAATTCTTGGACACTTTATTAGTGATCAAAAAACAGAAAAGGAGACCAGGAAATGCCAGAGGTCTTTCGGAGATTCGCAGAGAGACCTACTGGTAAAGACACACGCAGAATTCTTAATATGCTCCGTTTCTTTTATAATGGGCCTGAAAGAAGAAAAGCATTGCATGACCGAAGGTCGCAAGAAGAAGGACGGGATGGTTGGATTAGAATCAGCAAATGATCGAGTGGGAATCTGCACAATTAAAAAATTTCTAAATATCTAAAATAGAGAACAAGCAGAACCGCCATCATTTTTTTGTCTTATGTAAGTGCAAAATTACCCCTAAGGAATTAAATAAAATATCCACATTTCAGGCAATCAAACCCGCCAGGATTTTACCTTAACATCCTAAATTATTAAGCTGTGCAAGAATTAGACTGCAACGACGCTTATATGAGTGCTTTAAGCATAAGTTACAATTGAGCTTTTTTTGATTTAAATCAGAGAATTTAAGCGACCTGTTGTAGGAATATTATAGGTTAATATTTAAGCCCAACATAGGTAATTCTAGTGGGAAAAAATTTCAAATTTCTATCGGATAGTACAAGAGGCAGAATCAGTCTAAAACTCTATGGCGACTTTGATGGGAGTTCGGCTTGTGAATTGATAAATGTTTTAAAAAATCACAGAAATGGTTCTAATCAAATTTTTATCGATACTGATAATCTTAATACTATCCATCCCTTTGGCATGGATGTCTTTAAAAAGAATCTCAGTGTGCTGGATTTCAGCACTGACAACATCTTCATTACTGGTAAACATAGATTGAGCCTACAAAATAAAGGATAATCTAGAATGGCGCTGAAAGTATTAGTGGTTGAGGATGATGTTGATTTTTCAAAAACTTTAACGGAGTTTCTCAATGAATCTGGTTTTAAAACTATGAGTGCTAGTAGTGCTGAAGAAGCCGAAGAAATTTTAAAAAAGAAAGAAATTAACCTCGTATTAACTGATATTAAATTGCCGGGTATGGATGGCATAAAATTAGCCAAAAATATCAAAAAAAAATATAATCTTGGTGTAATTGTCATGACTGCTTACAGTTCTGAATATTCTTTTGAAGATGTGATTAAAAATGGTGCTAATGATTTGATTATCAAACCATTTAAATTTAATGAATTACTTATAAGAATTAAAATAGTTATAAAAGAATCATCCCTATTAGATGATCATGAAAAAATGATAAATGCATTGAAGCGATTAACAATAGAAGACTCATTGACCGGCTTATATAATTCAAGACATTTTTACGACCAGCTTGATAGAGAGATCAAAAGATCAGTTCGCTATTTACATCCAATATCTTTAATTTTTGTTGATGTTGATAATCTTAAGGAAATTAATGACAATTATGGGCACATGATTGGGGACAAAATCTTAAAACTAATAGCAAAAAGGATAAAAGCTTGCCTCAGATCAAATGATTCTGCTTATCGATTTGCAGGAGATGAATTTACTTTAATATTGCCAGAAACAACAGCAATTGAGGCTAAATTCGTAGCTGACAGAATATTATCTAAATTCGCAAATGAATCCTTTGTGGTCAATAAAATTGAAATATCTAAAATTACTCTAAGCATTGGTATAGCTGAATATCAGAAGAATGAAGGAAATCAGCAATTTGTGCATCGTGCTGATTTAACGATGTATGAAGCTAAACAGCAGGGGGGGAACCGTGTGATCGTCTCACCAGCTGTTAATGGGAGATCCACCAGCGATCAATGAGTTGTCAATTAACCTTATATAACACAACGCTCTTAGATACTGAAACTTTTGTTACTCCAACTTGCATGTAATTTTGAATTTCCGAAAAAGCTGCGATATACATTTTATATTGCAACCAAAATGGTGAGTATATGCAGAGTCTAAATGACCCTGCCTCTCTGATTGTCAAAGAACCATACTCTTTAAAACAAATCGTCCAATATGCGGCATTTGGCGGGGCCGGAAAGAGGCGTACCATCCAAAACGGCCCCGCCTTTGGCATTACAGGGGAAAATCGAAGAAAAAACCCCAGCACAGCAGCGCAACAACCGGTCATTTGACCGGCCAACATCGGGAGGTTTACGCCGCTTTGCGGGAGCGCTTGCCAATAATGACCGGCACCCCTTTTTGCATTTGCCTATTAATCATGCAAAAAAAGGTTTAGACCATGGTCTAAACCTTTTTTTATGGGCTTTATTGAACCCTTCAGCGCCCAAAATATAGCTCCCGGTTTGGCCGAAATTGCCCTGGCCGTTTTATTTCTTTGACCCGCCCGGACAATTGTACTATATAGCATTCATCTTTTGAGAGCTGCATCTTGCCTTTAAATTTGATATAGTGATTGTGTATAAGTCTAATTTATTAAACTTCAATCATCATAAGGAATGTGTCTTATGGCCGATTCTAAAAAACCAAGTCCGGAAGATGATCAAAACAGGCGATCTGGATTAGACCGGAGATGGATTATTGCGCCCCATGATGGCCCTGAAAGGCGAAGTGGCAGAGACCGCAGGAAAGAATTGGAAGAGGGCAGTCTCGTTGCGACAGAAGACAGCGATACAAGTGAAATTTCGACCATACAGGACCTGTTGATGGCCAATTCCATGCAATTAGACGCCATAGCTCAGCTCTTAATTGAAAAGGAAATATTTTCCAAAGATGAGCTCTTCAATATGCTCAAACGCATTCAGCGGGAATACCAAAAAACGGGTAATATTGAAGATTAAATCAACATGATTCGCAAAATTATATCAGGCGGCCAGACCGGAGCGGACCGGGCGGCTTTAGATGCCGCCATTAAACTGAGCATTCCGCATGGCGGCTGGATCCCTAAGGGCCGTCTAACCGAAGCGGGCCCACTGCCGGATAAATATGACCTGACGGAAATGCCCAGCAGCAGTTACCCCTTAAGAACCGAGCAGAATGTCATCGATTCAGGCGGCACCTTAATTATCAGTCACGGTCGCTTGAGCGAAGGCTCTGACTATACCCGCAAAATGGCTATTAAACACCAGCGCCCCTGGTTGCATATCGATTTAAATCAAGCACCCGCCTTTAAAGCCGCGACTTTGATTCGCTCCTGGTTAAACGAAAATCAGATAGAAATTTTAAACGTTGCCGGACCACGGGCCAGCAAAGATGCAAACATATACAGTGCCGTTCTCAAACTGATCGAAAGCGTCTATTATTTGGAAATGATGAATGCGGACCAGCCACGGGTAACGGGCTATAAAGGACGCCATCGCAGTGCATTGGACCGACCGCCCAAAACCGTCCGGGAAGCGATTCAGAAACTGATCGACGAGTTGTCTCTGAAAGAAAAAACCACGATCGCCAACATGACCGCAGATGAACTAATGAATCTCAATGCCTTTTTGGGACGCTACATTTTGGATAAATTTGGCCTGTGGTCCGGCAACGAAGAACTGGTTGAATCCTGTTTGGAATTTGCCGACTATCCTTTGCACAACGAGGATGACGCCGCTGCCGTAATCATTAAAGAATTGTGGCATCAATTAAGGCAGACCCATCGGCTGCGAATTGTCAAATAATGCGCTTGAGCCGGTCAACCCTTTTGCCCGTAAAAACCGGATCCGAATAATTTTGCACGAGGAGATATCGTGAACGTATTTCGAAAACTAAAGCCCGCAAAAGACCGGGCTTTTTTAACCCTAGCGGCGTTATCCATGTTGATCCCCTTACTCCTGTCCCCCGCGGCAGTGGCCGAGGAGCCGTCAGCAGGCAAGCCGACATCCGTCAACGACGATCAGATAAAAATTGAGGCGGAAAAATTAATTACCAACCAGGCGGAAAAATTCGCGGAGTTTAGCGGAAATGTACGCGCCAGCCAGGGGGCCTTTGTTATCAACGCTGACCGTCTTCGAATTTACTATCAGGCTGCCTCAGGCAGTGCCACTGAAGGCGCCACGGGTCAGGAAAGCATACAGCAGATCATTGCCACCGGCAATGTAAAACTAGCAACTGAAATATATACAGCCGAAACTGACCGTGCTGAATACGACCTGGAAACCCAGGTTCTTGTTCTTATCGGCGAAAGATCGACCGTCAAAAGTAATCGGAACTTACTCACCGGATCTAAAATTATCGTTGATCGCAAAACCGGACAAATAAGCGTCGAAAGCGATCCGCAAGAGCGGGTCAAAGCCGTTTTTTATCCAAATGAAAGCGGCACAGACAAGGAGTGAGCGTCGGATGGGGCCTTTTTGCGGGGCGACCCCCTTCGCAGCGGCGGCAATAATGCCAGATGCAGTGGTAGCGATAAGGGCGTTAACGATTCAAATCGCGGAGTTTAAGCAGATTTTTATACTTGAACATCAGATCAAACCATTGATGAAACAAAGCATCTAAGTCTTCAAGTGATTTCTGTCGCTTTTGCTTTGCCTTTTTTTCCACTTCTGCCAGGGCCTCGAGATAATCGTTGCGTTCGGGTTGCTGGGCCAGCAAATGACGATAAATATTGGCAGCCTTTTCCCAGTGTTCCTGTTCAGAATAGACTTTAGCCATTGTGGCCGTATAAAAGTCGGTTTCTTTATCCATTTTGCAGATGATCAATAAGCAGCGGCGTAAACGATATTCTTTCAACTATGGCTTTGGTATACGCCTGGGTTTTAAAATCAGTTCATTTTCACCAACCATCCCCAGTTCCCGGCGCGCCACACTTTCGATATAATGCGGGTCATGCTTTAGCCGATCGATTTCAACACTCAAGGTAAGATTGGTTTGGTTAAGCTGTTCATTTTCCTCACTGAGGCGGTTTTGTTCGGTCTTTAACGAATTTAGATCGATGAAGCCATGCTCGCCGAAGATGATAAAAAACAGCAACGAAAACATCAGCGCAACCGCGATCGATAAAAAGATGCTTTGTTTTTTGGTCATTTTCTTTTTATGCCCATTTTTATTTCAGCAAGCATGTTGCCCAGTTCCGTGCTCTTGATACCATAGGAACACACCACGAAAATCGCCACCCCGGCAGCTACACAGGCCATCACTCCCGCAAATAACGCAATGAAAGAAGTGCCTTGATCGGGTATAAGAAATTGTGCTGCAACCCAGACAGCTGTGCCCATTACGGCAGCGCTGACCAGTGTTTTCAACGCGGATTGTGCTATGCCCCGCCATCCCAGAGAACCGAGTTTTTTACGCAGGGCGAATACCAGGAGGGCAAGGTTTAATACGGAAGCCAGCGATGTCGCCAGCGCAAGCCCCGCGTGGGCCAGCGGTTTCATCAAAACGACTCCAAGCCCGATATTGGCCAGGATGGAAACGGTTGCCAAAACCATCGGCGTACGGGTATCTTTCAGGGCAAAAAATGTTGCCGCTACGATTCGCACCGCCGAAAAGGCCCATAGACCTATAGCATAGTATAAAAGTGCCTGGGCAGTCAACAGCGTGGCTTGCAAACTAAATTCACCCCTTTGAAACAGCATGGTAATGATCGGTACGCGCAGGACAATTAATCCCATCATGGAAGGAATCGTCAAAAATAACGTTAATCGAACAGCGTAGCCAAAAGTGTCTTTTAAGGCGTTGAGATCGTTTAAGGATGCCTGGCGCGAAAGACTTGGCAGAACCGCTGTTGCCGCAGCAATCGCAAATATGCCCAGAGGAAATTGAACCAATCGGTCCGCAAAATACAGAACGGACACGCTGCCCTCCGGTAGAAAAGATCCCAGCAGCGTTCCGACCAGTACATTGATCTGATATACGGCTCCCCCGAGGATAACGGGCGGCATGAGCCGACTCATTTTTTTTAAGCCGGGATGCCCCATTTTTGCTTTTTGCCAAAAATTAAACCCGTGACCGGCCATGACCGGCAACTGCAGAAACAGTTGGAGGATGCCGCCGATCATCACGCCAATGGCCAGTCCCAGAACCGGTGTATTAAGGTGCGGGCATAGAAAAAAAACTGAAAAAATGATGGCCAGGTTCAGCAGCACCGGGGCCAGCGCAGGTGCGGCAAAGTGCCCGAATACGTTCAGAATCCCCATGCACAGGGCCACCAGGCCAATAAAGAAAATATAAGGAAACATAATGCGGGTCAGTGTAATGGTAAGCGCCAATTTATCCGGTGTGCCAATAAAGCCGGGAGCAATAAATTTGACGATCAGGGGTGCGATCAGGATGCCGATTAAAGAAATCACCACCAGGATAATCGATAATACCCACAGGGCAGAGCGTGCCAGACGAAATGCTTCTTCCCTGCCATCGATTGCCAGATAGTCGGTCAATACCGGCACAAACGCATTGCTGATGGAACCTTCACCCAATAATTTTCGTAGCAGATTGGGTATTCTAAAGGCGGCGATAAAAGCGTCTGAATAGTGACCGGCGCCAAAATACCAGGCAATCACCGCATCGCGAAAAAATCCCAGGATTCGGCTCAGTAATGTCGCGGCTCCGACAACGCCGGCTGCCTTAATCACCCGGGATTTTTCAGACATGGCTGAATTTGGAGAAAATCACTTGACATTCGGATTCGTGTTTTATAAATATTATTGTTTATGGTAATATATCGTGTGTATTGACGCTGGGACGACATGCAAAAAAGGAGTTAAAACTTTGGCAAATCATGAATCGGCTGAAAAACGTGCCCGCCAGAACGAAAAACGGCGGATTCGCAACAAAGCGGTCAAAACCCGCATCAAGAAAATAACCAAAGATGTCCGCCAGGCTTCTGCTGAAACCGCAAAAGAAGACGCGAAGGCCAAAATGGATGCGGCCCAATCCTTGATTGACAAAGCCGTCAAAAAAGGTGTCATTCACAAAAAAACAGCTGCCCGCAAGATATCGCGCCTGTCCAAACTGGTGAATACGATTGTTGTTTTTTAGCGACCTGCTATTTTTGCTTGCCCACACTTAGAAATCGTCGCTGAAGCGGTTAACGACTTGCTCAGCGATGCGTTTTGACAATTTCCTTATCGCATTTCTGCGATTTGCATCGGTTATTTCCGGATTTACGTCTACCAGGTACGCTTCATAATCTGAAATGTTCTCCCGTGCCCAGACGGTGCTGCCGTCGGTTTTCCTCAGCTTTAGGGCGACCGTTACGGTCACACGCCGCTGATTGGCGACTGTGGGTTCGCTGACCGAAATGGTACTGATGTTTACGTGTTTGACGGTACCGCTCAGAACCACATCGGCATCTGCCAACCCACCGGCCAGACGATGTGTTTTGCGCAAGGTCAATTCAGAGAGCAGCGCGGCAGTGATGATGCTTTCCACCCCGGTTTCCTGGGTTTTATTTTCCAGAACGGTTACGAAAAGACGCTCGGTATCACCAGGAAATCCACCCTGCCCGGCAAACCGGTAACCACATGCTTCACACATAGTTACCAAAAGTACGATGATGAGGCAAACCTTGCTTATATTCAAATGCATATCACCCGGGTAAGATTTCAGGTGTCAATTTTCATAGGACAGAGGTCAGATGACAGAAGAAAGATAGAAAAATCTGCAAGTTAGAATACCGATATGACCTTCCCTTTTCTGACCTCTGCCTTCTGTTTTCTGTCTTCTGAACCTTAGACAACGATATTGACCAGTTTATCCTTGACGTAAATTACCTTTTTGACCGCTTTGCCTTCGGTGAATTTCACAATGCGCGAATCTTCGAGCGCCTGCTGCTTGATGGTTTCTTCCGGCGTGTCGACGGCCACAGAGAATTTACTGCGCAGCTTGCCGTTTACCTGAATGACGATCAACAAATCATCTTTCTCCAGAGCCGCTTCTGTGTAAGAAGGCCATGCGGCAAGCAGAACACTGGATGAATGTCCCATGGACTTCCACAACTCCTCAGCAAAATGGGGGACGATGGGGGCCAGCAAAAGCGTCAGAGACTCGACCGCCAATCGCATAACCGGTACCGTTTGGGGTTCGTCGTTGGTGTTGTCGATGGCAGACATTGTATTGAATAACTCCATAACCGCACTGATGGCCGTATTAAAGTGGTAACGATCCTCGATATCACGCGAGACCTTCATGATGGTTTGATGCGTTTTTTTGTACAGTTGTCTGACGGCGCTTTCCAGCGTATCCGGGTCGCCGTCAAATGCGACCGCTGTTTTAACCCGATCCATCCACTCGGCAGTCAGGCGCCAGACGCGGTTTAAAAACCGGTACCCCCCTTCAACGCCCTGCTCGCTCCATTCCAGATCCCGCTCCGGCGGAGCCGCAAACAGGCAGAAAAAACGGGTGGTGTCAGCACCGTATTTTTCCAATAAAATATTCGGATCAATGACATTCTTTTTGGATTTGGACATCTTTTCCACGCGGCCTACGACCGCTGGCCGGTCACAATGGCTGCACATTAGCTGACCGCTATCTTCTGTGACTTCGTCCGGCAGCAGATAGCCATGCCGGGAGCAGGAAACCGTTTCTTTACAAACCATTCCCTGTGTCAGCAGGCGCGTAAAAGGCTCTTTAAAGTTGACCAATCCCTGATCGTTTAATACCCGAGTGTAATACCGCGAGTAAAGCAGATGCAAAATCGCATGTTCAACACCGCCTATATACTGATCCACCGGCATCCAGTAATCCACTGCCTTTAAATCGAACATTCCGCTATCAAAATTCGGACTGCAATAGCGGTCGAAATACCAGGACGATTCAACGAATGTATCCATGGTGTCGGTTTCCCTGCGGGCATTCGGATCGCTGCATGCGGGACAGGTGGTCTTTACAAATGCGTCTAGCTGCGATAGCGGCGATTTACCGCCTTCGAGCAATTCAACATCTTCTGGCAGGACCACGGGCAAATCTGATTCCGCTACCGGCACGACACCACATTTGTCGCAATGGATAATGGGAATCGGAGCCCCCCAGTAGCGCTGTCTGGAAATGCCCCAATCGCGCAATCGAAAACTGACTTCTTTTTGCCCCAAGTTGTTTTTTTCCAAAAAGGCCGCAATCGCATCCATTGCCGCCCGATTATCCAGACCGTTAAATTCACCGGAATTCACCATGATGCCGTCGTCTGTATAGGCTTCCGTCATGCTGGCGCCATCTAAATCTTCATCCGGTGGTTTGACCACAACCACAATGCCTAAATCGTATTTTTTGGCAAAATCAAAATCGCGCTGATCATGAGCAGGGACTGCCATAACGGCACCGGTTCCGTATTCCATCAGCGCAAAATTGGCTGTATAAATCGGCATGCGGGCACCGTTTAAAGGATTGATACAGTGTGCCCCGACAAACACGCCTTCTTTTTCATATTCCTCTATGGCTTTGTCAGAGCGATCCTGCATAGACATTCGTTCGACAAATTCCCGCACGGGTTTTTCCTGTGGTGTTCCGCTCGACAGCTGCAAGGTGAGCGGATGTTCCGGCGCCAGCGACATGAAGGTCGCACCAAAAACAGTGTCATGGCGGGTGGTAAATACCGGGATGACGACGTCCTGGTCTTCAACCGGAAACCGGATTTCAGCCCCAAAACTTTTGCCGATCCAATTTTTTTGCATGGTGATCACTTTTTCCGGCCACCCGGGCAATTGATCGGAATGGGTCAGTAAATCGTCGGCGTAATCGGTGGTTCTAAAAAACCATTGCGCCAGTTTTTTTTGCCGCACCGGCTCCCCGCAGCGCCAGCACATACCCGCTTCGACCTGTTCGTTGGCCAGAACCGTCTGGCAGGAGTGGCACCAATTGACAGAGGATTCTTTACGGTAGGCCATGCCTTTGGCATACATTTTAAGAAAGAGCCACTGCTCCCACCGGTAGTATTCCGGGCGGCAGGTTGCAATTTCCCGGTCCCAGTCATATGAAAAACCGAGCTTTTTTAATTGCGCGCGCATCGCATCGATGTTGGCATAGGTCCATTTGGCAGGATGGGTCTTGTGGGCAATCGCTGCATTTTCGGCCGGCATGCCAAATGCGTCCCAGCCCATGGGATGCAGGACGTTAAAGCCGCGCATCCTTTTATAGCGCGCAACAACATCACCGATAGTGTAGTTGCGAACATGGCCTATATGAATGTGCCCGGAGGGATATGGAAACATTTCCAGAAGATAATATTTCTCCTTATCCGGATCCTCCTTGACTTTAAAAAGCCGGGTGGACTCCCAGTAAGCCTGCCATTTCGGTTCAATTTTTTTAGGGTCGTATTTCGAGTCCATTACCTCCACCTCTACCTGCCGGGTTTTTTGTTCTGCCACAAGCATGTTGAAGTCTTCCTTGCCACAAAATGATAACAATAGCAAGATAGTCCGTCAACTCAACGACATCCCCGGCATCAAAGGATGGGCGCCTGCCTGCACCGACCGAAATAGATCCGGCAGCCAGAAATCGTTTGACTTGTTACCGACAATTGCATATTCAGGCAATACACCAGCTGGGCGCATCGCCCGATTAGGTATATGGGAATCCATCATTCAATTAATCCAGAGCCAATTGTTCATCAGGCTCCGCATGAATGGTAGATTTTCAGTTGATAATAGATATAAAAGGTAAACACTTTATGGGTATTAAAATCCTCATTAATGCTATTGACCCGGAAGAATGCAGGGTTGCCGCGGTAAAAGCAAGTAAACTGGAAGAGTTTTACGTTGAAAGCGCTGCCCGGGAAATTACCCAGGGCAACATTTACAAAGGAATCATATCCAGAATCGAACCCAGCCTTCAGGCCGTGTTTGTGGATTATGGCGCCGAGCGTCACGGTTTTTTGCAACAGCACGAAATCCACAGCGATTATTACCATGAGAGTAAAGATGGCGGCCCCTCGATCGAAAAGCTTGTCAGACGCGGCCAGGAAGTCATGGTTCAGGTCACCAAAGAACCCTTTATGAAAAAAGGCGCCATGCTGACCACTTTTGTATCCCTGGCGGGCCGCTATCTGGTGCTCATGCCCGGAAGCGATAAGCATGGTATTTCCCGTAAGATTGACGATGAAGATGAACGCAGCCGCCTGAAGGACCTCCTTGATAAGTTAAAAATACCAGAAGGCTTTGGATTAATCGTGCGCACGGTTGGCATGAATTGTACCAAAACCCTGTTGATCCGCGATTTGCGGTATTTGCTGCGTCTATGGAAAACAATCAAAAAAAGTGTCATGCAGGAAACAGCCCCGGCCCTGCTATACCGCGAAAGAAATCTCGTTTTACGGTCCATCCGTGATTACTTCACCCCGGAGGTGACCGAAATTTTGATCGATGACCCCTCGGTGTTTCAAGAGGTCAAGAACTTCATTAGAATAATTTCCCGCAAACACCATAAAATCGTTCGATTGTACAAGGGCGCCAAGCCGATATTTACCCAATTTGGGATTGAAGACCAGATCGCACCCATTTTTGAGAGCCGCATCAATTTAAAATCAGGCGGATCCATCGTGATTGAGCAAACCGAGGCACTGGTTTCCATTGATGTCAACTCTGGCAAAAGCAAGCATGAACGGTCCATTGAAAAAACCGCCTTGGTGACCAACCGCGAGGCAGCAGAAGAAGCTGCCCGCCAGTTGCGCCTGAGAGATCTGGGCGGGCTGATTGTCATCGATTTTATTGATATGCGCGAACCCAAACATCGTTCCGAAGTTGAGCGCCACCTGCGGCGTTTTGTCGCTGACGACAAAGCCAAAACGAAAGTCGGCAAGATTTCAAGATTTGGGATGCTGGAAATGTCCCGCCAGCGGATTCGGCCTTCGATTGAATTTGGCAGCTACCACCCCTGTCGCTATTGCAAAGGCAAAGGTTTGGTGGCCTCGACCGAAACGCTGGCTGTCGGATTTCTTCGAAAACTCAGTTTAGAAACCCTCAAACCGGGAGTCACCGCTGTAATCGGTATTGTTCCGGTGGATGTGGCGGATTACCTGTTAAATAAAAAACGAAAAGAAATCGCCGAACTGGAGGAGCGTCGCAACTTAAGTGTCAAAATCGAAGGTGATTTGTCCATGACCCCGGGAGACAGCAATATCATCTATCAGAATCACAAGAAACCACAGACGAATACCTGAATTCGATATTGACAGCCTTTTTATATTGCTGTATCTGGTGGCTCAATTGATCTCAAGCTGTACCGTTATTTGGCACGTAAACTTGCAATCCTTAAAAAGTGCGCTAAGATTGATAATATTCAGTCTACCTTCTTTAGTATGATGGGTAGACGACAACGCAAGGGTCGAGACATCAATCCAGCTCAGCGGGTTGTCTCTCGATTAGAGGAGGTACTATTTTGATTGACATCGCTTATGCAATGGGTGGGGGTGGAGCCGGAGGAGAAGGCGTAGCCGGGTTTGGCGGGTTTATCCCGATCATTCTGATGTTCGTTATTTTTTATTTTCTACTGATCCGACCCCAGCAAAAAAGACAAAAAGATCACCGCAGTATGATATCGAGCCTAAAAAAGGGAGACCGCGTTATCACCAGCGGCGGTTTGCACGGTCGCATCACCGGAATAGATGATACGACATTAACGCTCGAAATAGCGGACAAAGTCAGAGTCAAAGTTGCGCGCTCCAACGTATCGGCCATGGTTCAGACGACTTCCCAGCCGCAACCGCCAAAAAAGTAACAGCAACTTTCGCAGTGAATTCATTTCGAATGCGATTGAGGACGATGTTAATGGTTGAATCGTTAAACGCTAAGCCGGAAACAGGCGTTTAGCCATTCAACCATTTGTCTATTTAGCGAACTGATTTATGCTGCCCGCAGCGGAGCCCTCTGAACGCTGTTTCACCTGAGGCCGATATGGCGGCTGGCACTGAACAGGTAAGGATATCAGCATTGAAAAATTTTTCATGGAAACTGATTCTTGTTTTTGTCATCATTGTAACAGCGGTTATCTATGTGCTTCCAACCGTTGAGCCGGCTTTATGGCCGCACAAGCAAATTAACCTGGGGCTGGACCTGCAAGGCGGGATGCACTTGGTGCTGGAGGTCGACACGGCCAAAGCCGTGGACGGACAGGTGGAGCGGATCATGCAGGAAATTCGTGATCAGCTCAGGAAAGAACGCCTGCGCGGCGTTTCTTTGGATCGCCAGGAAGGAAACAAAATTGTCGCCACCATCCAGGATCCGCAACTTGCTGAAAAATTCAACGTGCTCATCAAAGACGCGTTTGATCCGCTCAAAAGCACCCAAAATGTATCCGGCGGCACCACCAACATCATCCTGCAGCTGCCTCCCGCTGAAGCTGAAAACGTTGAAAAGCTGGCGGTCGATCAGGCCCTGGAAACCATCCGCAATCGCATCGACCAATTTGGTGTGGCCGAGCCCGATATTCGTCGTCAGGGACAAAGACGAATATTAATTCAACTGCCGGGAATCAAAGACGCCGACCGTGCTAAAGACTTAATCGGCCGTACCGCCCTTCTGGAATTTAAACTGGTGGATGACACCCAGGATACCAGAGTGTTTGAAAAAGGCAGTGTCCCGCCCGGCAGGGAAATACTCTATCGGGTCGAAACGGATGCTGAAAGCGGCCAGGTTTCAAAAGTGCCTTTTTTGCTGAAAAAACGAACGCTGTTGACCGGTGCCAACCTGACCAATGCGCGCGTCGATTTCGATCAGTTTAACATCCCTTTTGTGTCCATAAATTTCGATAAAAAAGGGGCGCGGGATTTTGAACGCATCACCGGCGAAAATGTGAACAAACGGCTGGCAATCGTTCTCGATAATACGGTGGCGTCGGCACCTGTTATCCAGGAAAAGATTGCCGGCGGCCAGGCACGCATCACAGGTAATTTTACCCTGGAAGAAGCCAAAGACCTGGCTATTGTGTTGCGCGCCGGTGCTCTGCCGGCTCCGGTTAACATATTGGAGGAACGCACGGTGGGCCCTTCACTCGGAGCTGACTCTATTCGCAAAGGGCTGATTTCGATGTTGATCGGCGGGGTTCTGGTAGTGCTGTTCATGATCGTGTACTACAAAAGCGCCGGTCTTATTGCTGATATAGCCCTGATATTGAATATTATTCTGATTGCCGCCGGGCTGGCGGCGGCCAGTGCCACCTTAACACTTCCAGGGATCGCCGGCATTATCCTCACCATCGGCATGGCCGTGGATGCCAATGTGATCATATTCGAGCGCATCCGGGAAGAACTGGCATTGGGGCGTACGCCCAGAGCCGCAGTTGACGCCGGTTTTGATCGCGCCACCCTGACAATTCTCGATGCCAATGTGACCACCTTGATTGCGGCCATCGTGCTATTCCAATTCGGAACCGGACCGGTAAAAGGATTCGCGGTCACCTTGAGTTTGGGCGTGATTGCCAGCATGTTCACCGCATTGGTGCTGTCGCGTCTGATATTCAATTATATTCTGGCCGGCCGCAAAGCCAAAGCACTCAGCATTTAAAGAGGACCCGTTTTCCCGGACAGAAAAATGACGGTTGTGGCGGCCATGCGTAACGTAAGATATTAAACAGGTGTCGGGCCTTGAGGCTCCACCGTTAACATCGACCCCTGCAGCGCAGGTCTGGCGCAAGCGGGTATTGAAAGAGAAGACTTCATGCGGTTCATCAAACCTGACATCAACATCGATTTTATTGGTAAAAAGAAGATTGCCTTTGCTCTGTCTTTTGCTTTTGTGGCCATTAGTATTTTGTCGTTGATTTTTCATGGTGGCCCCAGGCTCGGCATTGATTTTGCCGGCGGGACATTGGTCCAGGTAAAGTTTAAAACGCCGGTCCAAATCGATGTCATTAAAACCGGCATTAACACAATCGGTCTGGAGAATTCGTCTGTACAGCAATTCGGCCAGGAAACAGACAATGAATTTCTCATTCGAACAGAAATCTCATACGGCAGCGGTGAAGGTTTTAGTTCGGATTTGAATAATGCGCTTCAGGAATCCACCGGGAACGAAGTGGAAATCCGGCGGGTAGAAATGGTGGGCCCCCAGGTGGGCAAAGATCTGCGTGAAAAGGCCTTGTTTGCCATCTTCTATGCCCTGCTGTTTATCACCATTTACATATCCGGGCGCTTTGAACTGAAATGGATTTTGAGCGGCGTGGTGGCCGCTGCGCTTATCGGCGCGGTCTATCTTTTCGATTTGTTTAATGTCAGCATTCCATTTCTGATCGGCGCGGCGCTGCTCGTCACGCTGGTGGTTTTCTGGTTTCTGGAGCTCAAATACGCCATGGGGGCCATTGTGGCGTTGATGCATGATGTTATCATTACCATTGGCATCTTTTCTATTTTTGATAAGGAATTTACCCTGCCGATTATCGCCGCGTTGCTGACGATCGTGGGCTATTCGTTAAATGACACCATTATCGTCTTTGACCGTATTCGAGAAAATCTGAAAAAATTTCATAAAAAACCGCTGGATTTTGTTGTCAACCGGTCGATCAACGAAACCCTCAGCAGAACCATTTTGACCTCATTGACGACCCTTGTGGTCGTGGTTACCCTTTTTGTTCTCGGGGGGGGCATTATTCACGATTTTGCCTTTGCCTTGATTGTCGGCATCCTGGCAGGTACATATTCTTCCATCTATGTGGCAAGCCCCATCTTACTGGCCTGGCAAGGACGCGGAAAAAAGAAATGATCAACAACCGACGGCTGATGGACTGGTCCGCACAACCCATTTTTCTGTGGCAACCCACGAGACAGCAACGGTTTGAATTGACATTGATTTAAACAGACTTTAAAATTATCTCATAAATGACAATTTGTTTGCGCCCGACTGCTCCCCCTTTCTCAGGGGGTTTTTAACGAGATGGAAAACCTTATACCGTGGTTTTGTCTTAAACATGTTCCCGGCATCGGCAACCACTTATTTAAGCGGTTGATAGAACAGTTTGGATCACCGCAGCGCGTTTTTCAGATGACTCCGCAACAGCTGCTGGCCGTCGAGGGTATCTCAAAAAATCTGGCAGCTGCCATCGTAAACTTTAAAGCACCGCAATGGATCCAGGCGGAGCTGGATCACGTCCATCAAAGAGGGTACACACTGATCACCCTGGCAGATGGGTCGTATCCGCCGTTGTTGAAAGAGATACCGGACCCGCCGCCGCTTCTGTATGTCTCCGGCGATCTGGCGGGTACGAATAAAACCGTTGCTGTGGTCGGTTCACGCAACGCAACCGCTTACGGCATTTCAGCCACCCAGAACCTGTGCGCAGATCTGACCGCATTGGATATTACAATCGTGAGCGGAATGGCACTGGGTATTGATACCGCGGCCCATCAGGGTGCTCTGGCAGGCAAAGGCAAAACCGTTGCGGTGCTTGGAAGCGGACTGAATATTATTTATCCGGCTGAAAACCGCAGACTGTTTGAGCGAATATCAGAACAGGGCGCTGTCGTATCAGAATTTGGGCTGGGCACAAAACCCGAAGCCCATAATTTTCCGATTCGGAACCGGATCATCAGTGGAATGAGTATGGGAACAATTGTCGTTGAGGCCTCGCGTAAAAGCGGGTCACTGATCACGGCGCGCCTGGCAGCAGAGCAAAATCGAGAGGTATTTGCGGTTCCCGGAAGCATCCAATCATTCAAAAGCACCGGCACCCATACGTTGATCAAGCAGGGTGCTAAATTGGTGGAAAATGCACAGGATGTCCTCGAGGAACTGACAGCATTTACAGCGTATGTGCCCGTAGCGGCAGAATCTTTGAATCATGCGACCGACCCGAGGCTGGCGTCTCTCGCACCGGATGAATTGGACCTTTTTAAAATTCTCAGTCCCTATCCACTGCATATTGATGCCATCGTTCGCAAAACAAATATCGAGCCGGGTAAATTGCTGAGCCTTCTGCTGCAATTAGAGCTCAAAGGGGTGGTGCAACAGCTGCCCGGTAAGCTTTTTGCCATCTTGGAACCGAAACCTTAAACGTCAGCACCAAGCAAACCGGATTTGATTGATTGTCTTGTGCAACGCCATGTTGCATATGCGGTCTTTGAGCGCGGGCAACTATCATACGGCAAAATGAACGCAAGGAGAAATCGTGACCAAACCACTTGTAGTTGTGGAATCGCCGACGAAAGTCAAAACGATTAAAAAGTATTTGGGGCAGGATTATAATGTCGCGGCAACCGTCGGCCATATTAAAGATCTACCCAACAAAGAAATGGGGATTGATATCGAAAACGGATTCAAGCCCCAATACAAGAATATCCCCGGCAAACAAAAAGTGATCAAAGCTTTAAAACAGGCTGCCGGTGATGCCGCCGATATATATCTGGCACCTGACCCGGATCGTGAAGGTGAAGCCATAGCATGGCATGCTTCGGAAGTTCTTAAAAAAAAGAGCCGCAAGTTTTATCGCGTTCTTTTTCATGAACTCACCAAAGATGCGATTCATAAAGCGATGACATCACCGCAATCTCTCGACCGCCCTAAATATGAAGCCCAACAGGCACGGCGCATACTCGACCGTCTGGTCGGTTATCATATCTCGCCATTGTTATGGCGCAAAGTAAAAGGCGGTTTGAGCGCCGGCCGGGTGCAATCCGTTGCTGTGCGCATCATTTGTGAAAGAGAACGTGCCATCCAAGCCTTTGAACCCCAGGAGTACTGGTCGATCACGGCGCATCTTGAAGGTGAATCCCCTCCCCCGTTTATAGCCAAACTGTCTAAAAAAGATGATACCAAAATTGACATTTCCAATAAAAAATCAGCCGATTCAATACTCGCGCAGCTCGAAGGTGAAAAATTTGTTGTAAAAAAAATATCTGAAAAGACCATCCGCAAAAACCCGCAACCGCCATTTACCACCAGCAAGCTGCAGCAGGACGCCATACGCAAATTACGCTTCTCTGCTAAAAAGACCATGTTGATTGCCCAGCAGCTCTACGAAGGTATCGAGCTGGGACCGGGAGAACCCGTCGGTTTGATCACTTACATGCGAACCGACTCCACACGTATCGCCGGCGAGGCTGCAGAAGAGGCCTTAACGGTCATCCGGGAAAAATTTGGCAACGAATACGCACTGGATAAACCACGGTATTTTAAAAACCGAAAAAAAGTGCAGGATGCGCACGAAGCCATTCGCCCGACCGTACTCAGGAATACACCTGACGAAATGGCATCTTATTTATCCAAGGATCAACTGGCTTTATACCGTTTGATCTGGCAGCGCTTCGTCGCCTCCCAGATGAAACAGGCCCTTATCAATCAGGTATCGGTCACCATTAAAGCCGGTCCTTATACATTCAACGCCAGCGGATCCACGGTAAAATTCCACGGCTTTATGGCGCTGTATAAGTCAGTCGCCGACGAAAAAGCTGAAAAGGATCAGAATAAGAAACCCATTTTACCGATCCTGGCGGAAGAAATGTTCTTAACGCTTTTGAAGTTGGCGCCCAAGCAGCATTTTACCCAGCCACCGCCACGGTTCTCTGAAGCCTCTCTGGTCAAAGAACTTGAGGAAAATGGGATTGGCCGACCCAGTACCTATGCCAGCATCTTGTCGACCATTCGCATAAAAGAATACGCCAATTTGCAAAATCGATATTTTCGCCCAACTGAGCTGGGTTTCATCGTCAACGATCTTCTGGTAGAAAATTTTCCCGATATCGTTGACGTAGAGTTTACCGCCCGGATGGAAGAAAACCTGGACCGTGTTGAATCTTCAGAAGTGGAATCCGCCAAAATCCTGTCTCAATTTTATGGTTCCTTTAAAGAGGATCTGGAAACGGCATCCAAAGATATGCTGAGTGTTAAAGGCGTAGGGTTGCCCACAGGGCTCAATTGCCCGGACTGCGGCAACCCCCTGCATATAAAGGTCGGTAAAAACGGCCATTTTCTGGCATGCAGCGGTTACCCGGATTGTAACTACTCCAGGGATTATATTCGTGACGAACGCGGAAACGTTCAGCCTGTGGAAAGCAACATTGAGGAAGTTGTCGACAAGGTTTGCGATAAATGCGGCAGCCCGATGGTGGTCAAACGCGGTCGCTACGGGGAATTTTTGGCATGCAGTGCATATCCGGATTGTAAAAATACTCAGTCGCTAAATTCTAATGGCGCCAACCAGAAAATCGGAATAAAATGCCCGCAACAGAATTGCGATGGTGAAATTGTTGAAAGACATTCCAAACGCGGCAAACTGTTTTACGGGTGCAGTCAATTTCCCAAGTGTGAATTCGCCACATGGGACAAACCGATCAATAGAAAATGTCCGCAGTGTGATGCCCCTATATTGCTAGAAAAAACAACCAAAAAGGAAGGCACATTTTTAACCTGCCTGTCCACAGAATGCGACTATAAGGAGCTGCTTTAAAAATACTTGACAACTCAGCAGCATCCTGCTACTCAGTAGTATAAATTCAGTCTGATGAGATCATAATGAAAAGCCATATCGCCATTAACAACCTTATTAGCCTTATTCAGGTACTCGTCAGCGGCATTATTATTAGCTGCTGGGGAGCAAAGGGTTGATAATGGCCTAAATCTGCTAAATCAAGAATTTCAAAACCGTTATCAGCCCAACGCTGATAACGGTTTTTTTTTGAGAACAACCCGGAGGTTTTTCTAGTAAAGTGGCATAGAAAAATTTTCCAATGGAAATTAAGAGGTAAGAAAATGAAATTAACCGGTGCTCAAATATTAATGGAAATACTCAAAGAAGAAGGCGTCGACACGATCTTCGGATTCCCCGGGGGGGCTGTGATCGATATTTATGATGAACTGATTAAAACCGATATTCGGCATATACTGGTTAGACATGAACAGGGCGCTGTACACGCTGCCGACGGTTACGCTCGTGCCGGCGACAAAGTCGGCGTTTGCCTTGTGACTTCCGGGCCCGGCGCAACCAACACGGTCACCGGGATTGCTTCGGCTTATATGGATTCAATTCCGATGGTCATTCTTACCGGGCAGGTGCCAACCCAATTAATTGGCAATGATGCTTTCCAGGAAGTTGATATCGTAGGGATCACCCGCCCCTGCACCAAGCATAACTATTTGGTGCCATCGGCTGAAGCTTTTCCCCGAATTATTAAAGAAGCATTTTACCTGGCGCGCTCAGGCCGTCCGGGCCCTGTGCTGATCGATATTCCCAAAGATGTTGGCAAAGCCGTCATTGATTACAAACCCATCAAAGAGGTTCAGCTAAAATCGTACAATCCGACCTATGAGCCGAATATGAAGCAACTCAGAAAAGTCGTTGACCTGGTCGAAGCTTCGCAAAGGCCGGTTATTTTTGCCGGAGGTGGTGTAATCCTTTCGGGGGCAGCTGCAGAATTGACCCAATTTGCCCGCAACGTCCGCATACCGGTTACAACCTCGTTAATGGGCCTGGGGAACTTTCCCGGCACAGACCCGTTGTGGCTTGGCATGCTCGGCATGCATGGTACCTATCGTGCCAATATGAGTACCGGCGCTTGCGATCTTCTGCTTGCCATCGGTGTCCGATTTGATGACCGCGTTACCGGAAAAACAGACGCATTTGCGGCTCAAGCGAAAATTGTCCACATCGATATTGACCCGACTTCAATTCGCAAAAATATACCGGTGACGATTCCGATTGTCGGAGACTGCAAAATCAGTTTGCAACACCTGAATCAACTCATAGAACAGACTGACCTGACCGACATCGAAAAGAAACGTCAGAGCTGGTTGGACCAAATTGAGGAATGGAAAAATACCAAGCCGCTGGCTTATAAACAGGAGGATACGCTCAAACCCCAGTTTGTGGTTGAGAAACTTTATGAGCTAACAAAGGGCGAAGCCATCATTACGACCGAAGTGGGCCAGAATCAGATGTGGGCGGCGCAATATTATCATTTTGATCGCCCCAACCATTTTATTACATCCGGTGGCCTCGGCTGCATGGGATTTGGGCTGCCGGCAGCCATCGGGGCCCAGATGGCTTGCCCGGACAAGCTCGTCATCGACATTGCCGGTGATGGCAGTATCCAGATGAACATACAGGAAATGGCCACCGCTGTCCAAAGCGGCCTTCCGGTCAAAGTGGTCATCCTCAATAACGCCTATCTGGGGATGGTCCGCCAGTGGCAGGAATTATTTTATGAAAAGCGCTATGCCTGCACGGGCATGGATTGCGCACCGGATTTTGTAAAACTTGCCGAAGCTTACGGGGCACTTGGTTTGAGAGCAACTAAACCCCAGGACGTTGAAGCGGTGCTCAAGGAAGGCCTGGCCGCCTCCGGACCGGTCATTATGGATTTTAAGGTCGATCGTGAAGAAAGTGTTTATCCAATGGTGCCGGCCGGCGCGCCCATCACGGAGATGCTGCTGGTTTAAATCGCGAAGTCGGGTTTCGCGTTGCGCGTTAAGTTTTGGCCCGATAGCCTATCAAACACAGTCAACCCGCAACCCGTAACCCGTAACTCGCATCTCGCAACAGGAATTTAAAGATGGAAGAAAAAAAACATACCATGACGATGCTGGTCGATAATCAACCGGGGGTGCTCTCAAGGGTTTCCGGGCTGTTCAGCGGTAAGGGATTCAACATCGAAAGCCTGTGCACTGCACCAACCATGGACCCGAAGGTATCCCGGATAACGATTGTCACCAAGGCCAATCCGCCCGTAATTGAACAAGTTGAAAAACAGCTCAGAAAGTTGATCAATGTCATCAAACTGCGCGATATGACCGGAGCAAGGGCGGTAAAAAGAGAAATGGCCTTGATCTGTGTGAAGGCGCGGCCGGATTTACGGGCGGAAATTCTGCGAATTGTAGACATCTTTCGCTGCAAAGTGATTGATGTCGGCACTGAGCACTATATTATCGAGGTTACCGGAGATGAAGGAAAATTGAAAGCGCTGATCAACCTCCTCAAACCGATGGGAATAAAAAAAATTGCCCGTAGCGGATCGTTGGCACTCTATCGAGAACCCAAGTAGTTTTCAATTCCTAAATGGCTATTTTTCCGCTGGACTGCGTTCTCCGAGGGTTTTAGACCTCAACGTACGCTAAAGTATGCCTCGATCTAAAACCCGTGTGCGGCCTTGCCCAGCAAAAAAATATCTCATTCATGAATTAAAAACACTTTCTTTGAATAGCAAATTGTTAAAAACATTTCATCACGGATTAACGTTAATGCAAGACTGAAAAAAGGAGAAAATGAATGGCACAGTTTAATTTCGGAGGAACCGAAGAAGAAGTGATCACGGATGAGGAGTTTTCGCTGCAGCAAGCCCGCGACGTTCTTGCAGATGAAGTCGTGGCTGTTTTGGGGTATGGCGTCCAAGGCCCCGGTCAGGCGTTGAATATGAGAGACAACGGCATCAACGTTATCGTCGGCCAGCGTGAGAGCAGTGACTCCTGGGACCGTGCGGTATCGGATGGATTTGTGGCGGGCAAAACTCTTTTTCCGTTACTGGAAGCCGCGCAGCAGGCAACCGTCATCCAGTACCTGCTTTCTGATGCTGGCCAAAAGGCCATGTGGCCACAGATAAAGGAATGCCTGGCAGATGGAAACACGCTCTATTTCTCGCATGGGTTTTCAATCGTTTACCACGAACAAACCGGTGTGATAGCGCCCCCCAATGTGGATGTGGTTTTAGTAGCGCCCAAAGGATCAGGGCGTACCGTCAGGAGCAATTTTCTGGACGGTAGCGGCATAAACTCGAGCTTCGCCATTCATCAGGATTACACCGGAAAAGCCCGGGAAAAAACCCTGGCACTCGGAATTGCCATCGGCTCCGGTTACCTGTTCCCGACCACCTTTGCCAATGAAGTATACAGTGATTTAACCGGCGAGCGCGGTGTGCTGATCGGCTGCCTGGCAGGTGTCATGGAGGCACAGTACGCGCTATTGCGTAAACATGGACACAGTCCGAGCGAGGCGTTTAACGAAACCGTGGAAGAATTGACCCAGAGCCTCATCCGCCTGGTGGCCGCAAACGGCATGGATTGGATGTTTGCCAGTTGCTCTACAACCGCGCAGCGCGGTGCCTTAGACTGGGCACCCAAATTTCGGGATGCGGTCGCTCCTGTATTTGATAAGCTGTATGAACGCGTCGTGTCCGGTGAGGAAACCAAGCGGGTACTGGAAACGAACAGCGCACCGGATTATCGCGAAAAGCTCGAAAAAGAACTGACGGTTATGAGAGACTCCGAGATGTGGCAGGCCGGTGCCGTGGTCCGTTCACTAAGACCGGAAAACCGCAAAAAATAAATCGGGCGCACGGCGCACGGTGTATGGCGCAAGGCAGGGAATCAAATCCCGTAAATTAAAAACGTTCCTTCGTCTTGAGCCTGACGCCTTAGGCCTTGAGCCATCATGTGTTGGAGAACTCTAATGGACCCAATCCTTTTATACGATACGACGTTAAGAGATGGAACCCAGGGAGAAAATGTCACTTTTTCGGCAGAAGAAAAATTAAATATCGCTTTGCGTCTGGACGATAACGGTATTCATTATATCGAAGGCGGTTGGCCCGGTTCGAATCCCAGGGATGTCGCCTTTTTCGATTTGGCCAAACGCGTAAAATTCACGCAGGCCCGTCTGGCGGCCTTTGGTTCAACCCGCAAACCCGGTATTCGCCCCGATGAGGACCAAAATTTAAAGGCATTGCTGGAAACCGAAACGCCGACGGTTACCGTTTTCGGCAAAAGCTGGGACCTGCATGTTGAGCAGATCATGGGTAACACCTTGATAGAAAATCTGGCCATGATCAATGACAGCGTTGCATTTTTAAAGCAGCATGACCGCGAAGTTGTCTATGACGCCGAACACTTTTTTGACGGCTATAAGAACAATAAAAACTATGCCCTTAAATCGCTGGGCGCTGCTGTCGACGGCGGCGCTGATTTTATTGTTTTATGTGACACAAATGGGGGTACGCTCCCCTACGAATTGGAGATGATCATTGATAGGCTGCAAACAGAATTAAAGGACTACTGCGCAAATCCATCTCAAAATGATTCCATCAAGCTTGGCATTCACTGTCACAATGACTGCAGTATGGCGGTGGCAAATTCGATCAGTGCCATTCACAAAGGGGCTGTCATGGTCCACGGGACCATAAATGGATATGGTGAAAGATGCGGCAATGCCGATTTAACCTCAATCATTCCCATCCTGAAACTGAAAATGGAACGCGGGTGCGTCTCGGCTGAAAATCTTCAGAAGCTAAAAAATCTTTCGCGTTATGTCAGTGAAACAGCCAATCTGGTTCCGGTCAACTCACGGCCCTTTGTGGGCAAAAGCGCTTTTGCGCACAAAGGCGGCATTCATGTCAGCGCGATTATGAAAGCACCTCTTGCGTATGAACACATGGACCCGGCAGCGGTCGGCAACAACCGCCGGGTGCTGGTCTCCGATCTCTCGGGCAAAAGCAACGTGGAGTACAAAGCCAGGGAACTGGGTGTCGAACTGGGCAATAACGGCTTTGACAGCCGTCAAATCGCCTCTGAGATCAAACAACTCGAACAGGAAGGTTATCAGTTTGATTCAGCAGATGGTTCGTTTAAAATTTTGCTGGAAAAATTTACCGATCAATTTGAGCCTCATTTTGAACTCGAATCTTTCCGGGTAACCATTGAAAAGGACAAGGATCAACCCTGCTCTGCGCATGCGACGATCAAAATTAGCGTCAGCGGCAACCAGGAAATTACAGCTGGTGAGGGATACGGACCGGTCAGCGCCCTGGACAATGCGCTCAGAAAGGCTCTGGGTAAATTCTACCCCGACCTGGATACGATGCGACTGGTCGATTTTAAAGTCCGCGTTATCGACGGCAGCCGGGGCACGGCCGCCAAAGTGCGCGTACTCATCGAATCGCGGGATCAAAATGAAATCTGGAGCACGATGGGTGTTTCGGAGGACATCATAGAAGCCAGCTGGCAGGCGCTGGCAGATAGTTTTCAATTTAAACTCGCCAATGCTCAGCGTATCCGAATCGAGGATTCGGCAAAATCGCTGTAAAGGAGAATTCAAGTGAAAAGGACGAAAGGAATCAACGCCGCGGGCCTTCCCTTCTCGGGCGGCCTGCGGCCGATGCTCCCTGCTTTACGGTCAAATCGATAAAGGGTTAAATCGTTGAACAGTTAGGCTTAGACCGATCAGGAAAAAGATCTTACCCATTTACAAACCAACCATTTAATTAAAGGGAGCCAGAGCAAAATGAACGATCATGTATTGATATTTGATACCACATTAAGGGATGGTGAGCAGAGTCCGGGCGCCAGCATGAATACGGCCGAAAAATTGCGAATCGCGACCCAATTGGAAAAATTGGGTGTCGATATCCTCGAGGCCGGTTTCCCGGCTGCCTCCGATGGCGATCTGGAAGCGGTATCTCGAATTGCCGGTAAGCTGAAAAAAACAGAAGTGGCCGCCCTGGCACGGACTTCCAAAAGCGATATCGACCGGGCCTGGGCAGCCATCCGCCACGCAGCCAAGCCTCGCATACATACCTTTATCGCCACATCAGACATTCACCTGGAATACAAACTGAAAATGTCTCGTGAAGAAGTCGTCAGGGCCGCGGTTGAGGCAGTAAAATATGCCCGAAGCTTGACCGATAATGTCGAATTTTCAGCCGAAGATGGCTCGCGCAGCGATCGCGATTTTCTTTGCAACGTATTTGAAGCCGTCATCGAAGCCGGCGCCACAACCGTAAATTTACCCGATACCGTCGGCTATGCCATTCCTCAGGAATTTTCCGAGCTGGTCAACTATGTCAGCACGCACACGCCCAATATCGGTAACGCCATATTGAGCGTCCACTGCCACAATGATCTGGGGCTGGCCACCGCCAATACGCTTTCGGCCATCACTTCCGGCGCCCGGCAGGCTGAGGTCACCATCAACGGTATCGGTGAACGGGCCGGCAACACATCTCTTGAAGAAGTCGTTATGTCGCTGGTAACGCGTAACAATTCATTGGGGCTGACGACTTCCATTCAGACCGAATACATTCATCCCACCAGCCGACTGGTGAGCATGATTACGGGCATAATGGTGCAACCCAATAAGGCCGTTGTTGGCGCCAATGCTTTTGCGCACGAGGCCGGAATCCATCAGGACGGCGTGCTGAAAAATCCCATGACCTATGAAATCATGAAGCCGGAAACGATCGGCCTGAGCACCAACAGGCTGGTTCTGGGCAAGCATTCCGGACGGCATGCCTTGCGCTCCCGCTTAAAGAGCATGGGTTATGACTTATCCGATGAAGAAATCAACCTTGTCTTTACACGCTTTAAAGAACTGGCAGACAAAAAAAAGCATGTCGTCGATGAAGACCTTGAAGTCATCGTAACCGAGGGCATTTTGCGGACAACGGATATTTTCAAGCTTGAATACCTGCACGTTACGGCCGGTACAACCGTATTGCCCATGGCCAGCGTCAAGCTGGGTATTAACGGTCGGCCGGTGCAGGGCGCAGGCTACGGAAACGGCCCTATCGATGCAGCTTTTAATGCCATCGGCAAACTAACCGGGACGGCGTCAGAACTGTTGCGCTTTTCGGTCAGCGCCCTGACGGGCGGTACCGATGCCCAGGGGGAAGTAACCGTTCGCCTGCGCGAAAACGGCCTTCTGGCCCTGGGCCGCGGGGCGGATCCTGATATTATTACAGCCGGCGCCAAAGCGTATGTCAACGGCTTAAACCGCCTGGAGTACCTGAAAACCCATCCGGTCAGAGAAGCCGTCGTCTTATAGGAGTTTGGCGTACTGGAGCAATGCATTGCGTTTCGAGTTACGCGTTGCCGAGTTACGGGGTAAATGATGAAAACACCAGAATCCCGCATTCACGCGCAACCCGTGACACGCAACTGTGATCCATCCATTACTCCACGACTCCATCACTCCAATGTCTGAGGTGCATGGGTTTCCAGGGTTCCGATGATATCGACGACACTGGCAATTTTTCTTTGTGCCAGAAAGGTTTCGATGCCATCAATAATATCGGTGGTCACCTGCGGGTTAATAAAATTGGCAGTGCCGATTTGAACGGCTGATGCCCCCGCAATTAAAAACTCGAGTGCATCTTGTGCGCATATGATGCCGCCGATACCGACAACCGGGATCTTTGTCGCCCGGACCACCTGCCATACCATTCGCAGCGCGACCGGTTTGATGGCCGGACCTGATAAGCCGCCCGTGATATTGGCAATTTTGGGTCGTCGGGTTTCAATGTCAATGGCCATGCCGGTAATGGTGTTGATCAGGGAAAGCGAATCGGCACCAGCCTCTTCGACCGCACGCGCGATCAGGGTGATATCGGTCACATTCGGAGATAATTTTACCATCAGGTGTTTGGCTGTTTTTTCACGTACGGCCTTGACCACACGATGGGCAGCTTGCGGATCGGCGCCAAAAGCGATCCCCCCCGCTTTTACGTTCGGGCATGAAATGTTGACTTCCACTCCAGCGATGCCTTCCAGCACGTCCAGGCGCGCAGCCAGCTCAGCGTAATCCTCGATACAGGCACCATAGATATTTGCAAAAATCGGCGGTGACAATGTTTTTAAGAACGGAAGCTTCTGTTCAGCAAAGGCGTTTAGACCCACATTTTCCAGACCAATGGCATTGAGCATACCACAGGGGGTTTCAACAATTCGCGGCGGCGGGTTGCCTTTGGTGGGATTCAACGCAAGGCCTTTGACAATGATGGCGCCCAGGCGATTCAAATCCATCAGCCCTTCAAATTCCTGAGCATAGCCGAATGTGCCGGACGCGGTCAGTACCGGATTCTGAAGTTTGATATCACCCAGAATGACGCTAAGGTCTGGTTTTTTGTTCATCGTTATTCTTTTCTGCTGCTGCTGGCAGCGCATTTAATGTTGACCGGGTCAATCTGCCCCTGTTGACGCCATTTGTTCGGGGTTGGTTTGAAATATCATGGATGTCCCCGGCATCTGATCTCTTCATCGGTAAAATTTCTCCGGCCGTTTTCAGCCCTGTTCAACAAAATCATTGTCAAGCTCGGTTCCCGGGCTGTATGTATAAAGTAAATTCAACCCGGGGTCAACGACGCCGTTGTAAAATCCAGCAGGGTAGCCAAACCCCAGGCCTTCAGAGACGATCATCAATGAAAAACAATCCGAATAAAACCCTATCCCAAATTGCATTGATTTTCACCCCGTGGCCGCTTTTCAAACAACCTTCAATTCAACTGGGTACCCTAAAAGCCTATTTAAAAGAGCGCATACCCGACCTGCAAATTGACCTCTGCACTTTACGTCATCAAACGCATTAAAAAAAGTTTCCAGCGGTAACGATCGTTGTGGACGGGGCCTTAACGCCGGCAATTGCCGCACCGGCCATTTTAAAAAACTTCGTTGAAATCGACTATTTGACCAACCGGCATCAAATACTTTCAGTGGCCATGTCAGAAAAAAATAAGTATTTTAGCCTGGCCGCACCTGTGAGGCCAACAGCCATTACACAACGTTGGATCCCTTGATAGGGAACCTGTGTACATGCCATTGAAGTATAAGAAATTACTTTGTTGAAATTAATGACCTAATGCTTATGTTAGTTCAAACGCGAAAAGCCCAACCGCACCGGGCCCCGGTATAAGCGCTGATACAGATGAGATGCATTGAGGAGGGCGCCAGCCGCATCCGAGTTGTGATATCGTCTACGCTCATCAACCGTATATAATTCCATTCTATGGTTATACTATCAATTAGCATCTGTTGCCGTGGTTTAACTTTTGCCCGATGACGAAGGTTTGCACCCAATGAAAAATGTGTCATGGTACCAAAGGAGGAGTAACAAATATGGATAAGATCAAAATTGCGATAGCCGGATTAGGAAACTGTGCCAGCTCCCTCGTGCAGGGGATTTATTATTATCAGGATAAGGGTCCGGATGATGCCATTGGCCTGATGCACTGGGAAATCGGAGGATACACGCCCGCTGACATTGAAGTCGTGGCGGCGTTTGATATCGACAAGCGCAAGGTCGGCCAGGATGTCAACTCCGCAATACGCTCTGATCCCAACTGCACTCGGGTATTTTGCGACCACCTGCCCGCCTCGGGTGTTACCGTCCAAATGGGTCGGATCCTGGATGGTATCGCTGATCATATGAAAGAATACGAAGACCGCCATACCTTTTTGCCGGCGGATCGACCGGAACCTTCTCTGGAAGAGGTTGTCGCAATTTTGAAGGAATCCGGGGCTGAAATTCTGCTCAACTACATGCCGGTCGGCTCAGAGAGAGCGGCCTTTTTCTATGCAGAATGCGCTCTCCAGGCAGAGGTGGCGTTTGTCAATAACATTCCGGTGTTTATTGCCAGTGATCCGCAATGGGCCAGGCGCTTTGCGGGAAAAAACCTGCCCCTGATCGGTGACGATATTAAATCCCAGCTGGGGGCGACCATTACCCACCGTGTCTTGACCGATCTGTTTAAAAAACGCGGTGTGAAGATGGAACGAACCTATCAGTTAAATACGGGCGGCAATACGGATTTTCTGAATATGCTCAACCGCCATCGGCTTAAATCCAAAAAGAAATCCAAAACCGAAGCCGTTCAATCGGTTACGGCCCGGCGACTGAAAAACGAAAATATCCACATCGGCCCCAGTGATTATGTGCCCTGGCAAAAGGATAATAAAATTTGCTTTATACGCATGGAAGGCAAACTATTCGGTGATGTCCCTATGAATCTGGAACTCAGGCTTTCGGTGGAGGATTCGCCCAACTCGGCCGGGGTGGCCATAGATTCATTGCGCTGCGCAAAACTGGCCCTTGAGCGCAGCGAAGGCGGCGTATTGGAAGCACCATCCGCCTATTTTTGCAAACACCCGCCGCGCCAGTTTACCGACGATGAAGCCTATCAAATGCTGGAGAAATTTATCAAAAAATTCCCGGGCAATGTGCGTGAAATGTCCGATTATCGCCGTAAGAAAGAAACAAAAATAACGCTTAAAGAACATTAAGTGCCGCTTTACCGTTTTGCCATTTGTCCGTGCTTTCGTGATTTTTTATATTGCAGCTCGTTACGGTATCAACATCAGCTGAAGAAATTCAAATTCGGTCTGGCAACGGTTTCGGGCCGCCGCTCAAAAAATAGTTGCAGTGCATGTTTGGCCCCAATCATGTTTTCAGCGCTCTGGATTGCACGGTAGAGCGTATGGCCAAATTTAAAGCTGGCGGAATAATAGTAGCCAAATCTTTTAAAGCGCCGCAACGCCTGGGACGCATTAAAATGGGTCTCTAAGAGGTCGGCCAACCGTAAGGCGCAGTCCAAATAGAGGTCGTCTTTGGACTGATATCCCATCGTCCACTCTGCAAACAGCCACGGTCTGGCAATTGCCATTCGGCCGATGGCAACACCATCACACCCGGTGGTTAACAGCATTTTTAAACAATCCGTTTGATCAAAGACGTTTCCATTACCAAACACCGGGATGCTCACGGCCTGCTTTACCCTGCCGATATATTCCCATTTGGGCGGTCGTGAGCGACGATCCGGTGCAACCCTCGGATGGAACGTCAACGCATCTGCGCCAACGTCTTCGAAACGCCGGGCCATTTCAACTGCCCAACGGGGTTGATCTTGCCAGCCGGTACGGTATTTGACAAACACAGGAATGGATATGGCTTTGCGAACCTGGGACACGATCTTTGCAGCCAGCACCGGGGTATTCAAAATCGCCGCTCCGCAATTTTGCCGGCAGATAGTGATGTCGGAACAGCCGAAATTGATGTCGACGCCCAAAAACCCTTCGGCTTCAACACGCCGGGCGGCAAGCGCCATGCGGTCCGGATCAGCACCGAAAATCTGACAGACCAATCGCGAAAGCTCAGCATCCCGCCACCTGAAATATGTCGAGCGATACCGGTTTTCCTGAGGTATTCGCTTGGCACTGCACATCTCACTGAACAACAGGCCATACCCGCCGAACTGCTCGACCAGTTCCCGAAAAGCTACATTACCTAAAAACGCCATGGGTGCCATCACCAGTCGTTTTTGGATCGTCCGGCTGCCAATGGCAAGCGGTTGATTGAGTATGTCAGCAAGCTCAGTTTTCATTATACGCGTCATTTTTAAGGTGCAATGGTTTTTGGGGCGGCTTTTCAATTTAGCAAATCTGATGATCAAATTAAACTGCTTTCTGTCAGGCCTTCTAGCGATGGCTGACGCCGCGGTAAAAAGATCGTTTTTATTTGAAAAAATAACAGGGATTGCCTATAGTTTTTTTTTCGCAACAGGCAATCTGATTTCTTACTAAAGGGTGTTTCTGATGTCCATCAAAGGCATCGCCGTTATCGGTTCGACCACGATCGATAAGATCATTTTTAGGGATTGCAGCCGGCTTAAAGCCGGTGGCGTTACGCTTTATTCCGGTACAACCTACAGCCGGCACGGCTTTCACACAATAGCGATCACCAACATCGCCACCCACGATGGCCACCTTATTGAGCGTTTGGAGAATCAAGGAATTTTTGTTTGTTCAGGTGCGACACCGCAAACAACCCATTTCATAAACGACCTCCGCAGCGAGGACCGCCGACAGAAAAATCCGACTCGGGCCGTTACGATCCGCCGAAGTCAAATATGGGAACATATCAATGATGTCAAATTTGTGCATTTGGGACCGTTGCACCCTGATGATATCGATGTCCGGGCCACACATTCGCTAGGGACCCTGGATCTGACCGTCATCCTGGATATCCAGGGTCTGGTCAGAACGGTTAGAGACGGCAACGTGTACCCGGCTGTTGCGCCACAATTAAGTGATGCCCTCAGCGTCGCACAGATCGTCAAAGCCAATCAACATGAATATGCAACCCTGCTTGCATTTTTTCAGTCGGATCTGATGACTGTGATGCGCAAATTTGATATCCGCGAATTCATCGTGACAGCGGGCGCCAGTGGCGGATTTGTTCAGGAATCGACTGCCGCAGCAATCCCCTATGACGCGGTGACAGTAAAATCCGAGGGCGACCCAACCGGAGCCGGAGACATATTCCTGGCGGCTTATGGGGTTGAGCGTTTGCTCAAACAGCATTCGATCCTCCAGGCCAGTCAATACGCAGCACGACTGGCCGCCCGCCAAATCGAAGGAAACTACATCAAAGCAGACGATCTGTATATTTGAGCGTAAATGGACTGTCTACAAACCGATCAGAATGTTTCCACAGATGAAACTTTCTTCGTGAATCCAATTATGCTAAGAATCGGGTGGATGGGCGCACTCAAATTTGCATACCGGCAATAAAAACCATCAGATTCGATTCAGGCAAACCTTAAAATGGCACCATCACAACACCGTTTGCTTCCGCAAAATTTGCAAAACAGATTTCTCGATCTGTTGACCCCACTCATCAAGATGTTAACTCGCTGGGGGATTCATCCCAACGCTTTTACCCTGGCCGGATTCGTCGTTACCCTCGTAGCAGCGGCGGCTTTTTTTGAGGGCAAACTGCGAATCGGCGGTCTCCTCATCCTGGCAGGCGGCCTGTGCGACTGCATCGATGGCAACCTGGCGCGCGCCATGAAAAAGGCCAGCCGTTTCGGTGCCCTTTTTGATTCTACGATGGACCGCTATTCTGAATTTGTGATGTTTCTGGGAATTCTGGCCTATTTTATCTCACGCAATGAATATGTGACGGCCATAGCGGTTTTTATGGCAATGTGCGGATCGGTTATGGTCAGCTATTCACGGGCGCGAGCCGAAAGTCTCGGATTTGAAGCACAGGCAGGGTTGATGCAAAGACCGGAACGGATTGTTTTTTTGGGCCTGGGCGCCTTGATCCATCCGGTGGCTTTAACGCTTGCCGTCTGGCTGGTGGCCATTTTCGCCAACCTGACCGCCTTACAGCGACTCAGCCGGGCTCATCAGCAGAATAAAACTGAAAAAAAATAAAAAACCGCTTCACGAAAACACCAAAATGCAAGCAGCATGATCCCAGGCCCCGCAAACTCAGTCAATACATCATCAGCACCGCCGAAGATATGTCCAAGGCGGTAAAATGAACCGTACACGACGAAAAAAGAAGCGCGAAGCGTAGCAGGGGCACATTTTCAAAAAGCTTGAGAAATTGTAAAGGTGGGTCAGTAAGAAACAAAAATTGTAAAAAGCCCGTATTTTGTTCGATAGCAAGGCGCAGGCCGATTCAAAAGCGGAGCGTACTATTCGTGGCTGGAAGCCACTCCCACTGCTGTAAATAGCCCGTATTTCTTTATGGGGCCTTCCCAATAGAGCCCGTGGGAGCGGCATTTTGCCGCGATATTTGAGCATTTTGAATTGGTTTGCAACACAGCTATCGGGCAAAATACAGGCTTTTTAGATAGAGCCATGCTGGGTTCTGGCTATGATCTCCTCCTGATGATCCACATCCAGATCCACAAAATAATCGCTGTACCCGGCCACCCGCACCAGCAGATCGCGATACTCATCCGGTGCCTGCTGAGCCTTGCGCAAAGTGGCGGAATCGACAATATTAAACTGGATGTGATGCCCGTTGAGATTAAAGTAGGTCCGGATCAGATGACAGAGTTTTTCTATACCGTCTTCATCTTTGAGGACATCGGGTAAAAACCTTTGGTTTAACAGGGTGCCGCCGGACTTGACCTGGTCCATCTTGGCCAGTGACTTGATCACAGCGGTCGGTCCGTTGCGATCGGCACCGTGCGATGGAGAAGTGCCATCAGAGATCGGCAGCCCGGCCAGACGCCCGTTGGCGGATGCACCCAGCATTTTGCCGAAATACACATGGCAGGTCGTAGACAGCATATTCAAATGATAGGTCGTGCCTTTGGTATTGGGTTTGCCGTCAATGGCTGCAAACAGGTCGGCATAGACCCGCCGCATGAGCGCATCTGCTGTATCGTCATCGTTTCCGAAAAAAGGTGTTTTATTCAGAAGCCGCAAACGCAAGGCTTCCTGGTCTGAAAAATTGTCCGCAAGCGCCGCCAGCAAATCATCCATGCGGACGGTTCCGGTTTCGAACACATGTTTTTCAATGGCCGCGAGGCTATCGGTGACCGTACCAATGCCGCAGCATTGGATATAGTTGGTATTGTATCGCGGGCCGCCGTTGTAATAATCTTTTCCGCTGGCAATACAGTCGGCAATCACCACTGAAAGAAACGGCGCGGGCGCATATTTAGCATACATTCGTTCGATATAGTTATTGACCTTTATTTTAAGATCGACCATATATCGCAGCTGTCTGGCGAAAGCGTCATAAAGGTCATCAAAATGCTTGAAAGCCGTCGGATTGCCGGTCTGCAGCCCAATGGTCTGGCCGCTAACCGGATCGGTTCCATTGTTTAATGCCAGTTCCAGGATTTTAGGTACATTCAAATAGCCGGTTAGGATGTAGGCCTCTTTGCCAAAAGCACCGGTTTCAATACATCCGCTGCATCCACCTTCCCGGGCATCCTCGAGGGTTTTACCGGCGCGGATTTGCTCCATGATGACTTCATCAGCGTTGAACACCGAAGGATACCCATAGCCTTTACGAATCACACGGGCGGCTGTCTTTAAAAACCGATAGGGGGTCTTATGGCTGATCTGGACATTGCTGCCAGGCTGCAGCAAATGCAGCTCATCGACAGCCTCCAGCATGATATACGAAACTTCATTGACGCCATCAGAACCATCAATTTTCAAACCGCCGATATTGATGTTCGTAAAATCATTGTAGGTGCCGCTTTCCAGCGCTGTGACCCCTACTTTGGGTGGCGCCGGGTGGTTGTTAAACTTAATCCAGAGGCACTCGATCAGTTCTTTGGCCCGCTCACGGTCCAGCACTTTGGCCGCCAGGTCCTTTACGTAAAAAGGGAATAGGTGCTGGTCCAGATGGCCGGGGCTCATGGCATCCCAGCCGTTTAATTCGGTTATGGTCCCCAGATGGACAAACCAGTACATCTGAAGGGCTTCCCAAAAATCACGCGGTGCAAGGGCCGGCACGCGACGGCAGATGCCAGCAATTCGTTCGAGCTCTTCTTGGCGCCGAGGATCATCTTCTTTAGCCGCCATCTTTTCGGCCAGATCCGCATGACGTTCGGCAAAAATAATGGCCGCATCGCAGGCGATATCCATGGCTTTTAGTTCTTCAGCTTTATCGGCGGCTTCCGGATCATTTAAATAATCCAGACGCTCGAGACTTCTGGCAATATCGGCCTTAAAATCCAGCAGGCCTTTGCGATAAATAACGTCATCCAGGGTTGTGTGCCCCGGGGCGCGTTGTTCCATGAACTCGGTAAACATCCCGGCGCGGTAAGCCCGCTTCCACTGTTCCGGTACCTGCTCAAACACCCGTTCTTGCATGCTGCGACCACGCCAGTAGGAAATCACCGTTTCGGCGTATACTTGCAGGGCTTCATCGGCCACCGCATAGCGGGTCATGTCCCTGGAATTCAGAATTTTAAGATCTTGCTTTGAGTGACAGGTCAATTCCGGAAAAGTGGGCACTGCCTTGGGATAGGGCCCGCGCTCACCGACAATGAGTTCGTCGTCGCCAATGTAAATCGTCTTTTTTTCACACAAATTTTTAAAATTCAATGCACGCAAAACCGGCACCGAAAATTTTCCCTCATTTTGTTGATAAAATTCGGTGACCAGCAAGGCGCGCTCTGCTGAAACACAGGGCTGGGCGTTGAAGCTTTTCTCGCGCAGCCGAGAAATTCGGTTATTCATGGCGTCTTATCCTCCGATTGTGACCTGCAGGCCGGATTGTTCGAGCCAACCGGCAATCTGACTCAAATGGTCGTTACTCGGCCTCTGTATGTCCGATGACATGCACTCCATACCAAGGCGACCGTATTTTCCCCGGGCGGAATTATGAAAAGGCAAAATCGCTATGCGTTCAATCCCGGGAAGGGCAGCAATAAAGTCAGCGGTCGAATTGATATTGTCAACATCATCGTTGATGCCGGGAATAATTGGAATGCGCACCTGAATGCGGGCCTTATTCTCAGACAGGCGTTTCAAATTGTCTAGAATCAGCTGATTGGATACCCCTGTGAAATTTCGGTGTTTGGTCGCATCCATCATCTTCAGGTCATATAGAAATAGATTCGTTTTTTGGGCGACTTTCAATAACAGCCCGGCATCTGCATAGCCGGTCGTATCCACTGTGCGATGAAAATCCAGATGGCAGCAGGCGTCGAGCAGGTTCAGTAGAAACTCAGGTTGCATCAGGGGCTCGCCACCCGAAAAAGTGATCCCGCCTCCGGACTGATCATAAAAAGCGGTATCTTTCTCAATCTGTCGGACCACCTCGTCAACGGTTACCTTACGCCCCACAAATTCAACGGCTCCCGAGGGGCACTGTTCGGCACAGGCCCGGCACATATCGCATTTGGCAGAATCCGTTATGTTTCCATCGACGGTCTGGGTTATGACTTTCTGGGGACAGATCTGGATACATTCGCCGCAGCTGACACAGTGCTCCTGCCGGTAGATACGTTCGGATCGAACGGATATGCCCTCTGGGTTGTGACACCAGCGGCACGCCAGCGGGCAACCTTTAAAAAATACCGTCGTGCGAATGCCCGGTCCATCATGAATCGCATACTTTTTAATATCAAAAATGACGCCTTCGGTCATCGGCCAAGTCCTGCATGAAAAAATAGGTTAATTTATAAAATTAGGCCCCATATATTGAAAAGTCAATGATAAGCAAACTTTGTTTCAGGATTACACTTGAAACAGATATAAAATTGTTTTATGCGGTTTATAAGAAGAATTGCAACTTCAGCATAAGGAGCCGTCAAGATGATCAAGGTTCATATTAAAAGGAAGGTGCCGCCCCAAAAAGTGGATGACCTGCGCATCCTGATCAATCAATTGCGGTCCATGACCATGGGCCAGCCTGGATATATCGCCGGGGAGACCCTGCAGCGCGTGGATCAGCCCGGCGACAGTCTGGTGGTTTCCAAGTGGCAATCCGTTGATTACTGGCAGCAATGGCTGCAAAATGATGCCCGCAAGGAAATCCAGGCTCAAATTGATCAGCTGCTGGGGGAAGAGACTCGGTACGAGATCTATGAATTCGACTAGAACCGGTGTTTAAACCCCTGTCTCTTGCCCGAGAACTATGTTGCTCGTCGCCGAAACGTGCTCACGTACGATAAGTACGTTCCGTTATTTCGCCTCCTCCCGCCTTGCTCTCGAACAAGATCCAACGGTTTAAACACCGGTTCAACTCTTTCAATCTTCCTTCGACCGAATTCAGTGTACCGATCCCTATCCATTTTGTACTTCCAGCCATTAGGGTACCCGAAGAGATGAATGAATGATCTCAACGACATTTTTTGCTATTTGAATGTATGAAAGAACTTTTCGGCCGTATAACTAAACAACCCGGATGAAAGGTCGATCGGCGGCGACAACCTCACCGACCCTGACGGCCGTTTCGATGCCCTCGTTTTTCAAGCTCGCGATCAAATCATCGGCCTGGGTAGCCGAAACAGCCAGCAAAAGGCCCCCCGAGGTCTGGGGATCAAACAGCAAGTTCTCTTCAGCAGGCGACCGCTGTGCCTGGATCTCGCAATCGCCGGCCGCCAGTTTGCGATTGGCCTTGTTGCTGCCGGTGGTTTCTCCTTTCGCATACATTCGCAATGCATTGGGGTAAAGGGGAAGTTTTTCATAAATTAAGTCAATTTGGACATCATTGCCCCGGGCCAGTTCCAGCGTATGCCCTACAATTCCAAACCCGGTTACATCGGTGCAGGCATGCACCTCATATTTGAGGGCCGCTTCGATGGCTGTGCGGTTCAAGGCCGCCACCTGGGGCAAAATGGATTCCAATTCGCTGTAAGCAAGCTTACCCGAACGGTTGGCGTTAAACAGCACTCCTGTCCCCAGCGGCTTGGTCAGAATCAGGACGTCACCCACTTGAGCGCCGCAATTGGTCAGGATGCGATCCGGATGGACACTGCCGGTAACGGCCAGGCCATATTTGGGCTCGTTATCATCCACGGAATGCCCGCCGGCCATCGATGCCCCCGCCTCTGTCACCTTGTCACTACCGCCGCGCAAAATTTCCTTTAAAAATACCATATCCAGCTTTTTGGAGGGAAACATCACCAGATTCAAGGCGGTCAATGGTTGGCCGCCCATGGCGTAGACATCCGACAACGAGTTGGCCGCCGCAATCTGGCCGAACCAGTAAGGATCATCCACCGGTGGCGTGATATAATCGACCGTGCTGATCAGGGCAATCTCGGGCGAAACCCGATACACGGCGGCATCATCGCTGGTATCAAAACCCACGAGCAAATTGGGGTCAGTTGAGGCATTCAGCCCCTTGAGCGCTTCCGACAGCTCCGTCGGACCGATTTTAGCCGCTCAGCCGCAGGTGCGCGATAGGCCCATCAGCGTTTTTTTCTTTCTGAAAAACATAGGTCTCCTCGGTCATCAACCAGCAAACGGGAATGCCTCCCCTTTGCAGGCGATCATACAGTTAAACAGTGATCAGGTGATTTTTGAATGTTAGCCGTGAAAGGATTTAACTTCAAATATATAATATCGATAATTTTTTTGTTTTCCATAGAAAAAATTAATACGCTTAACCCCGGCGGTGATGTCAATGAAATGGCAGCCAAAACCCTACGAGTTGATTGAAATCAACGCCAAAATCAACCTTGAATGAGCTAAATGCAGGATGGGATGGCGATAATAGGGTTACAATAGCTCCTCAACCCAGTCGAGTCCCAGTTCAAGCAATTTGCTACGCTGCGGTCGTCCGCTATCCAGATCACAGCCGATCATGTCATAGTACAAATCAACAGCCGCGTTGAAATCTGATTCTTTAAAAATTTGCCGGCCGGCATTGGGGCCATCCGGTTTGGGATCGAACAATCGTTTGGGGAGTTGATCGTTCTTGCGGGAAAATCCTTCGCGGCTGTTAAATGCCCGTGCAATGAGCGTCCCGCGCTCACCGGCCCGCATCAATTCAAACAGGCTAACATCCCAGCCGGTAACGGCATTGACGCAATCGACCATCGTATTGATGGGCATCACACCGCGGGGGGCATAACCAAAAACGCATAAACCTAAAGCATCCAGCGTACGCCAAAAATTTTCAAGGATTTTGTAATGGCGCA